>NZ_JBKVCZ010000091.1:0-28978 GCF_046966825.1 Hungatella sp.
GAACACCGCCGAAGCGGTGTCTCGTCACAATCCTTTTAATCCATAATGCCAATCTTATTTCCATTCTCATACATATCCTCAGCTACCGTTCCCTGCCCTTCACCAATCTCATCAATCCAGCCAAATCCCGGTACATAAATCTTCCCATTTTGTGTGTCTCCATACTGCGGCTCCCCAGCTTGTGTGGGTGCCTCGCTGGGCTGCACCACCTCCTCATGAGGCATGGCCTCCAGAGTACCTTCTACGGACTCTCCATCCGGCTTTTGGGTAGGATTTTTTAACACCTCTTCTGGAGGAGCAGTTGGTTTTTCTGGAGCCGGCTGCACAGCCTGTTCCGTCCGGTCCGTCTGTGCCGGCAGAGCCGCTGTTGGCTCCGTTGTCCCTGCTCTGGAAGGTTCCGTTGCCGGTTCGGTTCTCACCATGATATGCGGTTTGCTTGTCTCTGTTTCTTCCTCTGTTGTTGCTGCCTCTGTTGTCTCAGTCGGTATTACCACTACTGTCACCGCTTCCGTCTGTTCTGTCTGCTCCTCCGACTGATTGCCTCCCTGTGCCTTTCCTCTGAATTGGCTGCCGATTGCTGCAATCAATACAGCTCCCACGACCACGCAACCAAGGACAGCCAGCCGCCGCTTCATTCGCTCATTCAGTTTCATTGATTACGCCTCCTCATACTTTTATCTTTGTACGACATAGCATACAGTAACCCTCTCTAAAAGTCCAGCGACTTTTCCCATTCCCCCCTCTTTCTCCCCTATTTTTCAGAATACTTCAATATAACCCGCCTGTACCTTAATTTTCATCTTCATGGGAGGAAATGTCTTCCCTGCAAATCGCACCGGAACCTCCAGCCAGACCACGGCATCTGCTTCAAACCGTTGAGCATTTGCAGGGTCGGAGGGTGCCAGGGGTGCATTGCGGATTGTAACGTCCAGCCCAGTTATTTTGTACTCCAGGGCACCTCCGGTATATTTTACACGTTTTCCTCCCTCCCGCCGGGTTCCCAGAGTTTCACCCAAGTGGTAATAAATATCCCCGGTATCCACCGATTCCTCAAAGCCGTATCCTTCCGTATAATATCCTCCTGAGTATCCTTCCCGTACCCCATGATATACATTGGCATAGTTGTCATTTACCACCACAACCACTGCATCCTGCAGGGCTTCCTTTACCCCAGAGGCAATCAGGCTCAGACGGAAAAATTCCATGATTCCGCACAGAATCAAAAGGCAGGCCAGAGTCACCGCGATTACCAGAGGGAACGCAGTCCCACGTTTATCTTTCAAACACACCAGCCATTTTTTCATTTCCAATACACCTCAGACTTTCCGGTTGCTGCAGCCCGCAGGGTGACGGGGAAGGAACCAAGTCCTCCAAACAGCCCCAGATCATAGCGGCAGGTCAGCTGCACGGTTACTTCCTCATTGAGCTGAATCCGACCACTGGCTGACCAATGGATCTCGGGGTTAAGTCCTGTCTTCTCTCTGAGGGCAGCCGCCCTCCGGTTCGTCTCGTTCCCAATCTGGCCCGCAATCTCCGCCTCCCTGCAAAGCTCTGTCGCAAAGGTATCCAGCTGCTGTTTTGCTATAAATACTGGCAGAATCTTTACAGAAAGAGCAAGGACCAGCATCACACACAGGATTAAAACTGCCACATCAATGTACCCTTCCCCGTCTTGTCCGGCAAGTATCTTCTTTAAATGCGACACACCATTCCCTCCTCACTGGTTCTGGCAGGAATCACTTCCGGCTCATTTAATCGCGTCAACACATACCAGGTGCCATCCGCATGGTTCATTGACTTCACCTTCTGCTGTAAAAGTTCCTCCGCCTTGATTTGGACACATTCCCTCCAACTATAGGGATTTCCTTGGACGGCTTGACCCGCCAAAAGATTCCCTATCTGCTCCGGGACCAAATACACATATCCACCAGGCGTCATCATAAATACAGGTTCTTCGGGATGTCTCTCCAAAAACTCCCGCACCGTCCCAGTCGCTCCTGTCTCATTCTCCACGCTGCTCATGTCCTCGCGCCTCCATCTTTTTTCTTTTCTAAAACATACTTTCCATGGACTTTAGAATCTCAAATACGATAATCGCCAGGTAAGTGATAATAAAACACACCAGCATGAGGAAGCTGAACACACGGATCTTGTGCGGGATCTTCTGGGCTTCCTTTTTCAGCCGCTGCAGCTCCATCTGTTTGAAATCATGAAACAGCATTTGAAAATACATGGCCCCATCATCGCCGCGGAGCACGCCAATCAGCCCACGAACCACATCGGAGAACATAGGAGAGTTGAGCCTAGCCTCAAACCGGGTGAGCGCTGCCTCGTAACTGGAGGAGCGCATATCCGCCGCCAGGATTTCCAATTCATTGGCGAATTCTTCCCCGGCGTTCTTTTTATAGTTCTCCACAATGGACAGCACATCCCGGCTGTTCTTCAGTTCCTGCTCAATGGTTGACACAAATCGGGGCAGCTCGCCTTCCAGCTCTCCCCTCTTCTTCGCCAGCAGATCATCCGCCCGCTCCTGTTCCTTGAAATACACCATCACCGCCAGAATCACATCAATCACAGCCAGCAGCGGAAAGACCAGCAGACAGGGAATGACTCCCAGCAGCACAAGTCCTGCCTTGGAAATAACATAAGCCTGATATACCTCTGGCTCCATGTTCAGCCCGCTGGCCTTCAGAATATTCTTCTGCCGTCCCCGTTTATATTCATCCATGTGGATATAAGGCGCCAGCTTCACTGCCAGGGAAAGGAAGTACGTTTCCATGCTCTTTGCTGCCCTTCTGTTTTCCCTCCCTGTATTAATCATTGCCTTCGATGTCTTTAAATACGGCAGCCGGAGCAAGTCCGCTGCCAAGAAAAATAATCCGGCAGCCAGCAGTCCGCCAAAGCAAACCAGTAATCCAATCATCCCCGTCACCTCCTGTATTCCAGCGGCTTAGTCAGACGGATCACACATGCCGTGCTGACAAAGATAAGAGCCGCTGATACTGCCAGGATGATCTGTCCCACATAAGAAAACATCAGAGTCTCATACCAGCTTCGGTTTAAGAAATACATTAACGGGATATTTCCAATGACAAGGATCACCATGGTAATAAATTCCTTCCTGGGTTCCGTCACCAACAGCTCCAGCTCCGCATTCACGATCCGCATATCTGATAACTTGCTCACAATCGGCGTCAGCGTGGTCTTTAAGCTACGGTCATACTGACAGTCACACAGTGCATTACACCACTCCTCGAACACATCGTTCTCAATCCGCCCTCTCAGTGCCTGCAGCCCGGCTTCCACATCAGGATTCACCATCCGCACCTGGGTCGAAAATTCCTGGAACACGTTGCGAACCGGCGGATTTAAATAGTGCAGGTTTTCCTCCACCGCAGTCAGGATATCCTCATTTCTCAAATACGCTGTAGTAATGATAGACAGGGCGGTCTCCAGCTCCGCCGCCACGTTCTTCTTGTAATGGCCGGCCGTCAGCCGCACATACCAGAAGGGGAAGAACAGGAAGCCCACCGCCAGGACCGGGGCCAGAAAATAATTCCCCATCAGGATTGCCAGGGAGCCGCCAAGACAGAACAAGGACAGGCTGGCTGCACAAATCATGGAAAAACGGCTTTCCCGGCCCGTCATAGCCAGGATCTCCTGAGCTGTGCGGATTTCCCTGCGAAACACCCCCGGCTTCTTCCGGCTGGTGGCCTCGTTGATTTCCTCCTTTATCGTCCTGGGCTTTTGCATCAGAAAACCAAACAGGCCGTCTGTAAATTCCATCGGTTTTAATCCCAGAATCAAAAAAGCGCCGGTTATCATACCGGCACAGGCCAAAAGCTGCATCAATGTCATACATTCACACCTCCCCTCAATCGTTTCAGCGTCTCGCCCGGCATCCCGTTCTCCAACAGCCGTTTCGCCAGCCCGTCCGATATGGCATGTACCTGCTCATGGTGACCTTCAATGATGAATTTCCCGTCTTCCACCCGGTTTTCCGTGATCTTGTACTGGAACAGCGGCCGGTAGCTTCTGGTTCCATCCAGACGGATTTCACACTCTTGGATTTCCATCAGACGCCGTTCCCGGTTTTCCAGCTGTTTACAGAATGCCACGATTGGATAGGCCTCCGTCACATAGGATAGGAGAGTCTCATCGCTCATATCCACCGCACGTTTGCACAGGGACACCATACGCCGGTATGTGGCTTCACAGCTGTTGGAATGGATGGTGGTTACCACCGCCACGCCGGTCCTGGCCGCCTCCTGAGCCGCATTGGCCTCCGGCCCGCGCATTTCCCCCACCACAATAATATTCGGGTTAAACCGCAGCGCCATGTCCAGCAGGGCAATCTGATCCACCCTCTGGCGCTCATTCTCACTGTCCCGGGTCAGGGTATGGATGACGGAATTCGTTACCACACCTTCCTTCTCGCGCACCAGAGCCAGCTCCCTGGAACCGCTCTCAATGGTGTAAATTCGCTTGTTATCCGGTATGGTGGTCAAAAGCCATCCGAGCAGTGTTGTCTTCCCAGAACTTGTCGCCCCTGCCACACAGATGGATATCCCATATCGCAGACACTCGGTCAAAAAGTCCATCATCGGCTGGGTGGCCGTTCCCCCGTTTATAAAATCTTCCTGCTTCATGGATTGTGGATTTACAATACGGATTGAGGCTGCAATCCCTACGTCCTCATCCACCAGCGGCGTTTTCATGGCTGCAATTCGGATGTTTTTGGATAGATGCCCCAGCACTGCCGGGCTGGCATTGTCCAGAACCATGCCGGACGTATGGAGCATACGGCGGATCACATTGATTGCGTGCTGAGGACTCTCAAAACGCTCGGTCAGTTTCTTCGTAACGCCTCCGGAATACTGGACTTCGATATCCCGCCAGCTGTTGACGTCAATCTCCTCAATCCCTGTCCCATACACATACTTGGTGAGGAAGGAGAACTCCGCCATTTCAGTATAAATGGTATCCACCAGGTCCTGACGGTCCATTCCCTTTACTGCAATCCGGTAGTCCTGCACATACTTGGTGATATAGCGCTTAATCTGATCCTTCACGTCCTCGCTTCCCTGGTCAATGATCAGCGTGGAATATTTGCTGGAAATGTACTCCTGCACTTCTTTTAAAACATCCGTAAATTCCCGGCCTTCTCCTTCTGGAGAAAAGAACAGGTTGTGGGCGAGCGGAGCCCGTACCTCGGAAAGAAGAGGTCCCCTATCATCTCCTGGCTCCTCTATATCATCTGATTCCTCTGGCTCCATTTCACCCGGGGCAGGCTGTTTTTCTGGCACAACTGCCTCGCTTTTTTCTCTCTGTTCTGATTTGTCCTTGTATTCTATTTCGCGTCTCTTGGAATCACTATATTTCTGCAGTTCTACTTCCTGATCATCACCAGCCACTTCTGCCATTGCTGCCGGTACACCAACTTCCTGCTTTGATCCCGGCCCAAATATATCCCCGGAGCGCTTTTCCCCTAACATCCAAACACCTCCCTGCTGATTGCTTCAATCGCCTTTCGGAACCCTTTACTCTCCCGCAAGGATAGATCCGCCAGAAGATCCCCGGCCAGACTCTGCGCCGCCAGTTCCGCACAATACGGCAGCTTAAATGTCACGCTTCCAAGCACCTGCTCCACATGTTCGCTGGCCTCGTTGAGCTTGATGTTGCTGGCTACCTTGTACTGTTTATCCGCATCCCATTTGTTGTCCCGCAGCAGGGGCAGCTGGCTGGAAAGGTAGCTGATACTCTTCAAATCGCAGTTTACCAAGCGGAGAACCGCATCGGCCTCCATCAGAGCAATGGCCGACAGGATATCATTGGCAATGTAGCTTCCACAGTCGATGATCACATAAGGGGCCATTTCCCGTAGACACGTAATCAGCTCTGTTGCCTGCTTCGCGTTGTAAGGCGGATAGGTATATTCATTCTCTCCCCGCAGCATCCCCATCAGGGTCAGGTAGTCATACTTTTTATGGGTAATCAGATTGTGGCGGACCAAGGATTGTGTCACCTGGGCTGCCGCCAGCACACTCCCCAGGGAATGTTCACATTCAAGGTCTGCCGGAGGGCAGATACAGGGCAGCATGGGAGCCGTCATATCACAGGTCAGGAGGACCACGTTCCGCTTCTTTCCAGCCAGGTACCTTGCCAGCTTCACAGCCACTGTGGATTTACCGCTTCCCGGACTCCCCCAGACCGCCAGGATCTGATTCCCCGGCTCATCCACGAAGTCCTCCTGCGCCTTTGCCGAGCGGTCGAAAATACTTCCTTTTTTGAAATTCAGCATTTACTCCACCCCGCTCTCGCTTTCTGCGGTTGCCCCTGTCTCCTCTCCCTGTACTGTTTCTCCACCGGCTTCTTCTACTGTTTCTGTTTCTTCGGTTCCGCTTTCCTTCTCCGTATTCTCTTCCGTTCCCTCACCCTCTGGCGGATATAGTTCTTCCAGTATGATTTCCTGGGCCTCCACAAACTTCCGGGCATTTTCCTTTGTCCCCCGGTACACCAGGGATAAATGCAACTTCCCTTCCGCCTCCAGTTCCGCAAGAACCTTTCCCTGCTCCGGTGTAACCAAAAGGGTCACGGTTCCCGGCAGTTCTTTCTCCGTCTCCTCATCGCCCCGTTCCCCGGTATTGGCGTCATATCCGCTGTTTGCCGTTACTGCAATAACCTCCACATACTGCAGCTCCGGCGGAATAATTGTAGAACCCTGCTTTCTAAAATCCGGCGCAATCACAGATACAATGTCACCACTGATCAGTTTTCCGGATAACCCATTGGCAAAGGCCTTCACACTGACAGAAATGGCCTGCTTTTCCCCATTCAGATTATAAAGATATGCATTCTCCGCTGCCGGTTCCTCCGCCACCTTGGAACGGACGATATAGTCACCAGGAGCCATATCCGCCGATGCATACTTGCCAATCACTTCATCCAGATTGTGCACAACAGACTCCGGCAGGTTGTAAGCTCCCACCTCCACGGATTTCACCATATCCTTTGTGATCTCATCCCCAATCCAGATGTTTTTTGTGACCCGGACAATCTCTGTTTTCTCGCTGATCGTCCGGTTAAACATCGGCGTGATTGCAAAGCAGATCACCAGGGACAGTACAATGCAAAGTAAGCCGATCACGGTTCTGTTCTTAAAGAAATTCATATCTCTCTCCCTTCTTCTCTATCCTTGGACCATACAAAATTCAGCTGTCTCGGATATTACAGGGCCATCTGCCTTCTCCTCCAGTTCAAACGGTTCATAATACATGGTGAATGCATTGGCTCTCTCAATTTCCATATTGATTCTCCTTACCTTACTGCAGATAAATCTGCCTTTTTTCTGAACCGAAAACAGAAAACACTCACACAGCCAATCAGTACAAACAACCTAAGAACCCTCTTCTTCATTTTCCAACTCCTCCTAAATATAATAGGCGGCAGCGTATCCAATCGCCAGGAATGGAGCCATTGGATACGCAGAGCTTACCTGCTTTCTGAAAAACAGCAACACGCACTTTGAGCACATATGAAACAGAAGCTGAAGCATTAATCCTACTACCATTCCCATCAAGGCACCCGGCAGTCCCAGCACAAGGCCGCAAGCTGCAGCCAGCTTCACATCTCCGCCGCCGATTCCCCCTTTTACTGCCGCTACCAGGAAAAACAGCGCTGGAATAAGCCCCAACAGACATTCCGGTTGAGCGTGCATAAGGAAGAGGGCGGCGATGCCGCCGCTCACCCAGTCCGGAATCTCCCGCCGTTTCAGATCCACAAAGGCAGCGGCCAGCAACAGATAGAGAAACAGAACTCCCTGCACCCTACATCTGTAGGCTCGGCTGTTCCCCGGCCTGTTCCGCCGCATCCGCCTGAGTAGTGCCAGTCTGCTGGGCAACAGACTGCTCCAGCGCCTGCTGATAGGCCGATAACACTGCATTGTGAAGCTGTTCCCGGAACTCTGCCGTTACCGGGAAACACACTTCCTTATATCCTTCCGTTGTCTTCCGGCTGGGCATGGAAACAAAGAGTCCACGCTCTCCTCCATCCACTACTTTGATCCCCCGGATTCCAATACAACTGTCGATGGTAGCGGATGCATATCCCCGGATACTTCCCGCCTCTCCTGGCGGGTACATGGATGTAATCCTTACGTCTACAGTAGGCATATAAAGTTCCTCCTTCTTTCTTTATCTTTCTGCGTTTTTTGTCAGCCTGCATAGTTGAACATCTCGGTAATGCGCCGGGACAACGTGGGTAACACATTTTCAGAGAATAATGCGTACAGACCCGCCAGCAGCAAAGCACCGATCACCACAGCCATCAAGATTTTGATGGCTTTTCTGAACCTTGAACGTACACGATTGAGAAAATCTCCGGTTAGGTAGTGCCAGTAATTTGGTTGATAAATTGTTTTTGTCATTCTTTTTCCCCTCTTTCCTGTTTTTGTATATATAAAAAACACGACTGAATTTTTAGGTTCAATCGTGCTTTTTATCAAAATTATATTAATTATCATAGATCACATTTTTGTTGTAGAATAATTGCTTAGTCGGATAACAATCATAAGTATCCCAATTCTCACGGTAAGTCCTACCTTTTTCTGAAAAGAAATATATATTCTTTTTTGCTCTTGAAGTAATAACATACAGCAATTTTTTTGCCTCTTCATCCCTTTTGTTTTTTGCAATTTTTATATTTGGTAGCTTGCCGAAAAGTAATCCAAATGCAATGACAGTTTCGTATTCCTCACCTTTAACACTATGACATGTGCTTATAAGAACGCCTTCCTTTTCCTTAAACATTTTTCTAAATGTATCTATATTATCCACCAAACAAAACCGTGGTTCTCCGAGTCG
This sequence comes from Hungatella sp., assembly GCF_046966825.1. Lineage (NCBI taxonomy): Bacteria > Bacillati > Bacillota > Clostridia > Lachnospirales > Lachnospiraceae > Hungatella > Hungatella sp. The sequence goes on from NZ_JBKVCZ010000091.1 coordinate 8,862, forward strand.
ATAATTCATTTTTTCAATAAAATCTTCATACTGTATTTTCAAATTTTCGTGCTCTTCAATATTTAATTTCATTGTTTCAAACAAACATTTTATACTGTTAATAATAAACAAACTTCCTTTATCATTTTTCTGTTTAGAATTATTTACCAGATTAAGAAAATCTAATTCAGTTAAGGTAATGGCATTAAAATTAACCTCTCCGTTTATTTTACTTATTATATCCGCTGCAATTTTTCTCCTATAACCAAATTTTTTCACATTCGGCTCTGTCAACAGTAATCTTGATATATTATAAAACAGGTTCATCGGATCTCTTTTAATTGGTGTTATATCTGGAGCATCAAACTTTATATCAGGCAGCCTGCTTTGTAGTTCAGAAGAAAACGGGTATAAAAGCCACCATGATGGTGCCAATACACAAATATCTTTTTCTTTTATCCCCTGCTCAATGTTCAATAAGATAATTCGTGCAATCTCATCATAAATATCAGAAGAAAATATATCTTTTTGATAACATATTATTCCCTTGTCATTTTTCAACTTTCCTCTTGCTACTATATCATATGGTTCAACCATAAATGGCGAATAAAAATCAACTATCCTCTGAGTACTCCTGTAGCATCCAATTAAAGAACACTCTTTGAAATCATTAAAATTAAATTCGTCATTTATCTCATCTAAAGTTTTTGCAATACCGCCCAAGGTTCCATAAATAGCCTGATTCGGATCACCAAAAAAATTAATTTGAATATGGTTTTTCGAATCAGCATTTGAAATATCCTCAATAATTGCATACTGTAAATCTTGTGTATCTTGATACTCGTCAATACAAATCATTTCTATTGCATCTTTAATGTATTGAGCCGCAAGTGGGGAACTTTGTAAAATACTATGTGATAATGCTAAAATCAATTCAAAATCTAATTCCGTGTTCTCAACTAATAACTGGTGATACCTTTTGATAATTTTTCGTTTCGTTTTGTCCGTTTCTATTAGCTTCAGTTCTCTTGAGTATCCTGTTTTTATATCTTCCCAATAAAAACGCTGACCACTTAATTGAATGATTTCTTCCAAATATCTCTGTTTTTTTCTTTCATCAGCAATTGTAAAACCTCTAGACAATGATAACTTATACACTTTAAAACGCCTCAAAATCCATTCCAGGCAGAACTGATGAATCGTACCAGCCCAGATACGTTCTGTATCTATTCCCAAGGCTTCTATACGTTCATTGATTTCTTCCGCAGCCCTATTTGTATAGGTAATGGCTACCAGCTTTCTAACACTATAAGGATTAAGTTCTACATTATGGGCTAATTTATATATTATTGTTCTTGTTTTTCCGCTCCCCGGACATGCCTTCACTAACAAATCAGATTGGTCAATACATATATTATATTGCTCATCATTTAACATGTTCTTATAATCTATCATTCACTAACTCCTAACCAAGTATTAAGAAATCTGATCGAGGACGTATTTTGTTCCTTTGCATCTTTTACCATCTCTTCATAATCAATTTTTTCTGATGTATTCAAGCCTTCAATTATCGAAACATCCGAAAACACTTTACCATAGTACTCCAATATGGCATGAATATAATTAACATTCTTTAATTCTTCTCTAGTCGCAAATACAATAGCATCCAAAATATACTGTGGTATGTAAAATTTAGCGTCGATTATTTCTGATAACAATACTGCGTTCCAACCCTTCCCATTTTTATTTGCTAACTTTAATGCAACATCGCCATATTTAGTTACATCTGCAGAATCAATACTTGAATTTTTTTCTTCTATCACTTTCTTATCCACATATGTCTTTTCAATTAATTTTTTTAAATAGCCCTCATTTCCTTTCACCATATCAACTTCAAATGTATTTTTTGAGAAAAATCCGTCTACCCATACATTATCCACATGCTCCTTTTCCAGTTCGGCCTTTCTGCTTTTTCCACGTTCATGTGCATTGTCCTGACTTCCAGCTCCAATAGGTTTAATTGGTTCATCCATGTCCGTTATTACTGCACATCGCTTATTTATACGTAATGGATTAAATAATTGATATATATTTTTAAAACCAACACTCCCAATATTTATTAGACTAATCCCCAGTTCATCTAATGTTAATCCTAAACACTTTTTGCACATAACTGGTATGAGTATCTCTTCAGCATCGCCTTCTACTAAAATAACACTTTTTGAAAAAAGCAACTCACTTCTCTTAGAATCCAAATATCTCTCTATATGTCGCACATCATTTTCATGTAATCCAAGTGCTGGCTGTATAACTCTACTATACCCATTTTCTTTTTTTAATATGTTCATTTTGCTTATTTTAGAAGCTGCGGATATATTATCAGAATGTGTAGTCATAATTACTTGAACGCCTTCATCTGCATTTATGCCAGTCTTATCGAACAATGACATTTGTATATGCTTATGCAAATGTGCCTCTGGCTCTTCAAATAATAATAAAAGGTATTTAGCTTGTATCTCGTCCAACTCTCGTATAAATGAATATTCCAATAATTTTAGCGCAATATATATAAGAATTGTCGAACCTAAACCCAAACTATCTAAATCAAATCCTTTCATAGTATTAGATTTAAGTTTTAAATTACGGAATATTTCCTTTATATCATCTGATACTTCAGACTTTAACACAATATCTGGAGAATATGTGTTGCCTACAGATTCTATAATTTTTCTGTTTATTCTCTTCCCCAGAGCATTGACTTCCTCTACACCACCTATAGCTCCATTTATATTTTTCACTAGAGCTCTAACTTTTTCTTTATCGCTCTCCTTTACTCTTGGCTCCAATTGCCGAAGCATCGTCATCAAAGGATTAAATTTTTGTTTCATATCATATACTGCATCTCTCAGAGCATCAATATATGTAAAGTCAACTAATTGCTTTCTTATAAACTCTATATTATTATGTTTTTCACTACCAACATAACCATATATTTTATCATCCAATTTTTCTTTTAGATTTGAATACCCCTCTTCAATCTTACCCACTATTTTTTCGTACTCATCATCATTCAAATAATCTATATCCGAACCACAAGTTACAAATGAAACATAATTGTCAATGGTAAGTGAATCCAATACATCTGAAAGCTTTTTTTCCGCACTGGCTTTTTCTATCTTTTTTCGGGTTATTGTATCAGGTATGCAAAACCAAGTCAAAGATCCTTCATTTTTGTCGCTGCCAGTAATATAACGTAGCATTGCCTGCTCTTCATTAGAAATATCCAATTCACCAAATCTTAGCGAAATTACAATAACATGACCTTTCCAGTTTTTTAAATAATCAGAAAACATCTCTTCAGTAATTTCTTTTTCATACCAATTCAAACGACGATCTAATATCAAACGAATAGCCTGCAAAGCATTCGTCTTTCCAGAATCATTTTCACCAATTATAACATTGACTCCTTTTTGAAAAACAAATTTAGCTTTATGAAAATTTCTAAAATTCCTAATTTGCATCTCTTTTAAATACATATGATTACCCCTTTATCTTTTGCAGTATCTCCGCCACCAACCGTTGCACCATACAAGCCGGCCACATCGCCGATGGCTGCTTCTTCCCATCGTCCACACACTTCTTCAAACTTCTTTCCGCCAATACAACCGCCTGCTCAAAATCACCATACTGTACCAGCTTGCGATAAACGTCCCTGTCGTTCTTATAATACTTCTGCCCAGTAACCTTGTCAAACTTGTCCGCAAACCGATCACAGCAAATATAAGACTCCCTGATTACAGGCATTTCTCCAAAATACGCATACATCCATATCTCAAAGCAGGGATTTGACCAGCCTGCATGTACCCCGTTTTTCTCGGCTGTCCAAATAATCTCATCAAATCCCTTCACCTGATCCCGGTCAAATACAATCCATGGTATCCGGTATTGTGACTCTTTTCCAACAAGCTCCAAAGCCTTTTTTACCAATTCTACCGTCTTGGCCTTCTCCACCTTAATAATCAACCGGTCTTTCAGTTCTGCCGGTATGCTGTCACGAAGTCCTTCAAAGTAATTCTTTTCCGTTTCTTCGGTATCTGTCACAATCAGATAATATCCCAGTTCCGGTACTCTCTGCCCCATCCGCTGATTCCGGTCTTTCCTCTTACCGGCCCTGCGGTCACTGGGCTTTCCTCCACTCTTATTCGCCATTCGTGCTCCTCCCCTTTAACATTTCCATAGGCCGGAGTGCAGGGATCGCGCCATAGCTGCCCGTCAGATAATTCTTCGCCAGCGCTTCATCCCGGCGTACCTTATTTCCATCCTCATCTTTAAAATCAGCAAGGGAATACAAGTCGGAAACCCCATTCTGATTCTTGTCCACCAGCCATATCTCATCTCGGCGCAATAGCTCATTGGACAACTGCCAGATGTCATGTGTGGTAAAAATCATCTGTGCATGGTTGGTATTGATGTCCGGCGATAAAAAGGTCAGTATAATATTTCTGACCAATAATGGATGAAGCCTTGCATTCAGTTCATCCACAAACAGGGTTCCTCCGTTATCAAGCACCTCCTTCAAAGAGGGATATAAAGCAAACATCTTCAAAGTTCCGCTGGATTCACTTTTCAACGGAATCGATTCAAATTCATTACAATCTGCCATCTTATGCAGTGCATCAATCTTATAACTGGGATCGGACTCTTTTTCAATTTCTCTCTGGACTTCCTCCACTTTAAAATCACAAATGGCATTATCAAAGGATGCAAAATAATTGACCACATTGCTCTGTATTTCCCTGCTGGTAGTAAAACCTTTCGGCAGTACCTGAGAGCGGAAAAAGTTCTCCGCAGGGTTACCAAAGTCCACAACTTCGTTGTTTAGGAACCAGTCCCTCACCTTTTTCAGTTTCGCTATTTTCAGCTTTGCTCCCAGTGATACAATCAGGGTTTCCTTTTCCAATGCAACCTTGATATTTTCAATACTGCTCTTGGGCAGCCCGTTTACCTCCAGTTCTTCTCCCTTTTTCCGGTAGAAAATAGTCTTATACCGGTTTCTGGCTGTCTTGGCCTTGGAATAAAACCATTCCTCCACCACCTCATCATTCTGCAGCGCAAACCCATACTGATAAATTTTTCCCGTATTCTCCGAATTATCAACAAAGAACACTTCAAAGGTTGATTCCTCACTCCTGCTCTTGCTGTCAAACAAAAACGGGCTTACCCTGATGTAATCCGAATCTGCTTTTTGCCTGCTATCGCTTTCACCGCCAAACTTAAACGATTCCTCCACATAATAGCTCATGAATTTAAAAGCATCGTAAATGTTAGACTTTCCGCTGGCATTTGCACCATAGATGGCCGCAACTTTCAACAGCTTATCGTTTGCCATCTCCACCACATGATCTTCATGCTCCGTAATCTTTGTAGCCGATAAATCCAGGGATACCTCATCCCGAAAGGATTTAAAATTTTTAAAGTTAAACTGTATCAGCATGGCACTCTCCTTCATTTCACACTCTTTTACGCTCTTAATCTTATTATATGCCATTTCACGAATAAATCAACATCTAACTTCGTTTTTTCTGTATTTAATTGTATATTTACATTTTTATAAAATAAAAGCTGCTGTTTTTACGCCACTATTTTCTTGCTTCACCCTGCATAAGAAGGAATATCCTCCCACGCAGTAACTCACACTCCCTTTCCAATTCCTCCTTCTCTGCGCGAAGCTCCTGTATCTTTCTATCCTTTTCAGCTACAATATCCGCCAATTTCTCTTTCTTTGTAATCTTCTTTGGCTCCTGCGTCTTTATCCCGGAATATCCATAATCCACAAGCAGTTCCCTGATATGTTCTTTAGAAAATACAGACCGTGAAAGCCCTGTGAACTCCACCAGTGCTGTAATCGTCACGCTTCTTCCCTCCGCCTTCAGTTCCCCAATCGCTCTCAAAACCTTATTGATTGACTGCTGACGCAAAAGCTCCTGTTTCTCAGTTAATTGCTTGGGTAGTCCTTTATTCCTTCCCATTTCCGTCCCCTCTTTCCAATTTTTCCACAACTGCCTTAAACCCTGCAGCTATTGCCATAAAATTATCTACAAGCTGTCTGTCACTCCTGAACTTCTCCGCTTTAGATTCCCAGTCAGCCGCCTGCTCCTTGAAATATGCCAGCTGCTCCATTTCCGGCACAAAATCCCTACAACTGATGCATTCCCAAATACCGCTCCTGCAATGAGTGACATCGGCACATACTCCGCCCGGCACCTTGTGGGCGCGGATATTTTTAAGCAATCTTGACTCTGTAACGGAATCCATGTTCAGAATCCTTCCTCCAAACAACACATATGGATTCTCTGTCTCTGTCTGATACTTCATTGGCTCTACTATCGTCTCCGGGAACAGATTTAGATGCGCATACGAGGCATAAAGCATTGCCGTTCCATGGTGTGCCGTCATCTCCGCAATTTGTGGCAGAGTAAACCCTGCCCTCAGCCGGTCCGTAACCCCATTATGGCGGAACTGGTGCGAAGTTACCACATACTCTGCTCCATTTTCATCCCGCACATCATATCTCCTGCAAATCTCTTTTAACTGATAGGATATATACGGCCATGATGCCACACTGTATCTGTTCTCTGAATACCAAGCGCCATTTTGCAGAATCTGTGACCGGTATGCAAACAGCGCCCCTTTCTTCTCTTCTGGCAGATAACATTGGTAAGACATTGCCATTATCTGTTGTTCCTGAATTAGAGCAATCAGATGTCCCCCCATTTCCTTATTCTCGATATGAATAGTACGCATGATTGGTTCTTTATACCCGCCATTTTGTTTCCACATAGGAATAAATAGACAGTAATGTCCGTCAAAAGGCTTGAGACATTCAATCTTTATACCCAGAATCTCCGATATCCTTGATGGGATAAGCCGCAGCAGCCAGTAAATACAGCGCGTTGTCACAGGAATATCCTTTTCCATAAACATCCGGTCAAGCTGCTTTGCTACATACTCCGGTATATATTTCTGATCTACAAGCCGCTTTGACTGATAGGGATTATTGTAAAAAGGATTGGGCAGTTTCATTTTTTCAAAATCATTCATTCGATTAAGAAAAATACCCACGGCTGACCAGATACTGCTTCTGCTACTTTCGCTGTAGCCTTTTCTATCCAAATATTCTTTAAACCGGGAAGCCGTTGTCACCTGAATTTCTGACAGTGAACTATCTGCCATAAACCGAAGAAAGATGGCAGTATTTCCCACGTTTCCGCAAACTGTCCCTACACCTTTCCCTTCCACTAACCGGATCAGTGCAAAATATTTCATCATCTCTCTATGCTGCTCTGGAACCATCGAAAAATAAATCGTGACCTTGCTCAGAAGCTGGGACTGATTTTTAAGCCGCTTCTCACAGATCCACTTGTCACTTTCAAAAGAAATGTTGTCAGATAAGCTGTCCAAAAAATCCCGATACCGCTTTTCCTCACATTTCCTGTAATACTCAATATACTCCTGTTTTGGTATCGCATTCATAATCAGCCACCTCCGCTTTTCTCTATCGTCTCAACGATATTCCTATAAGCCGTCAGCAACTGTTTTTCCTGTCGGTACTCTATATATTCTTCACAATCTGCAATTTCCGCCTGATAATAGCCCTTTTTTATTTCCTGCACCCGCACTTCCTGAGCCTGCAGCAATTCCTTCCAGAATGGCAGATATTTTATTCCCGTGCACAGATGTGGGCAGTTGGCACAGTGGACCGAACGGCTACAGCTTTTACATGCTCCATCACACAGTTTCCTTGTACAGAAACCGAATTCTACCCGGCGCTTTCCTAAACGAAAATCAACATATAAGAGCCGTCTTTCTTCTTCCGAGAACGTAGTAAGCTGTTCATTGGATAACAACAGGTGAAACTGCTTTTTAAAAAATTTGGTATTCATTTCTGCCAATCTAGCTGATTTAACTTCCGCATAATATTGCATGACTGTGCCCTGGTTCAAATGTCCCAGTTGATAGATAAGTTCCATGGTGGTGGCGCCGTTCTCAATCATGTTCACCACAAGCGTTTTGCGGCACTGTCTGCTGGTGAAGTTCCAAAGCTCGCCGCTGTCATCACAAATCTCATATTTATAAATCAGCTTGTTGATTTTCATAATGAAATACTCCACATTCAGCATTGCAACCTTATAGCCTTTCTTCTGATGCAGAAAAATATACGGAAGGGTATGTTCTCTGCGAAGTTCCTCACTGGCAGTAATCTGCTTTTTGATTTTCTCTGCTAACTCCGCCGAGATATAAACACTATGATACTCGCCGATTCCGTTGCGGCGTCTGGCCTTTAGCGTCTTGTAAGGAATATATTTTAGTTTCACTGCCCCATCATAACGAGCGGTTATAAGGCAGTCTTCCTCTAAAAATGCCACCTCTTTGGCCCGCATCCCGGTTTCGGAGAATATCTGGAATACCAGTCTGTCCGTCTCATCCAATTCCTCCAGCCGGTCAGAAAGTTCTTCTATTACCTTATCCGGAATATATGGTGTATTCTTATGGTATTTCTTAGCATTGACAAAATGCAGGCTCTCGAACGGATTACTATGAGGTGTGGGAAGCTTACTGTCATTCTCGTCAGAGCAAAGATAGTGGTATAAAGTTCGGCAGGCAGAGAACATGGTCATAATTTTTGATTGATCCATCTCTTGCTCCAAGGACAACTGCAGCTTTTTTACGTCTATATGATCGATATCAGAAAAATACCGTATACAGTCATTCAATTCACAAATCCGGTTCACTGCTTCAAAAATGGAGAGATGGCTTCTGTCACTGGCGCGTATATGGCCTGAGAACCTCATCTTTAGGAAACACTTTATCTCTTTTCGGAATGACGGCTGATTTACCTTACGAAAATCCACAGTCAGCAGTTTCAGACCTATTCCATGTCTTTGATATAAAAGCCACACATCCTTATGCAGCGACATTTCTTTCCTGTTTTCCTTAATAAATCGTATCCTCTGAATATCTGTTTCTTCCTCTGTTATCTGCTTCAGCAGCTTCAGGAAATCCGGTTCTGCACCTGCAAACGCTGTCCGGCTGTCATTTCCCAGAATAAAGTTGTTTATTTTCGTAAGGCTGATTAATTCCCGCCTTTGTGTATAACTTCCAGCTATCCCTTTTAAATAAGCAAGCGTCTGGTCTGATATCTGCATCAGATACCTGGATACCCTTACATCTCCTACCCGGTTTGACACTTCTGAAAGAGATAAGCCACTTTTCATAAGAGGCCTCATGACTGAAATCCAATGCTCTGCAAAAGCCTCTTCATTCATCTGGCAGAACTCCCCTCCATTTGCCTGATCTAAAATATATCGGAAATCATAATGAATTCTTATCGCTTCATTTTGTAGCATCTTTGCAAACACGTATTCATAGCCAATGTATTTAGCTTTCAGACGCTTTTCTCCATCAGCCCACTCCCGTGCAAACTGCATTGCGTAATAAGAAAAGCATTGTAGAAACGCTTCCCTGCATGTTAGTCCGATTGCCACGAAAGCAATCCCTCCAAAGGCAGTAAACGCCTCGCAAAGTCCAGTATTGTCCTGCTCGTAAGTCCTACTTTCCAAAATACTCCGGTAGTCCTCAATTTTCTTTCTCATTACCGGTTCCGGATACTCCTTCCGGTACGGCAGGCGCACCTCAGTTCCCTCAATGTCCCAGACAGCAGAAGCGGTAATTCTCCGTGTAATTTTAATCATTACCGCCACCATCCTTTTTACTATGGCGTTTGTATGCGGCGTTGGCCATTATTTCGCTATTATGGTTCATATACGGCTGAATGGAATCAATTTTCGACCATCCAAACAAAGCTTTGATTTGGATGTCTGATTTTTCCTGCTCCGGATGCAATGCGTTATGCTCCAATACCTCCATCACCTTCGTGCTCCTGCCGCTATGAGTTCTGACGCCTACTGCGGAGATACCACAGCGTTCTGCACAGTCTCTCAAGATTTTGCGATAGTTATGATAAGTGAGCGGCTGTCCCACCGATTTCCCGTGTAAAGTAAGGAATAACCAATCACTGATGATACCGCCCTCATTTTCAGCAGACGCCCGTTCCACAAAAAGATAATCATTCAATACCCTTGCCGTCTCTTCACCTATCCGCACGGTACGGAGCTTATTCTCATACCCACTGACCGCAGTCTGCCTCATCTTAGAGCGCGAGGGTTGTATCAGCCGTTCCATGGCTTGATAATTACTGAGACGCATACTGAGTACCTCATCAATCCGGAATCCCTCCAGCGTCAGCCGGAACACCGCCTTATCCCGCAGCGTATGAAAACCGTTGCAAAGGAGCGCTTTCTCCTCGTCCGTATACCATTTAATATATTCTCTGCTTCCTTTTACATCGGGCAGCATCCGGTTAATCAGGTATTTATACTGGTAAGTGTAGATCTGTCCATACAGATAGGACTGTGGCCGGCATCTGCGCTCTCCTTCGTAAAACACCATCTCACTGCCATAGGTCTGGTCAAGCCAGCGGTAAAAGTCTGTTATGGCGGTTACATAGCCGGACAGCGTGCTGTAACAAAGACTTTCCTGTGGACTCAATATTCTTAGATTTTCCTTATCCCCGTAAATCAAATGGTCCACAAACTCCAGAACCTGTTTGTTAGTTGCCGCCTCATAATTCGTATGATGCTTCTCATGCAAAAAGTTAAAGTATACGCACAGCTTGTAGGCGTAACTTTTTCCTGTGCCAAGTTTATTGATGCTTTTCATCTCAATATACTGATTTGGCGCCAACATGGGGAGAAGCCGGTCTGTCAGCATATAGCGGCAGACCTCATCTCCTGCTGTGGTTTCAAATAGAAACCGTTTTACCTGAAATCGTTTTTCCATGGTCCATCCTTCCCGCACCTCTGGCACAGGCTAACTATACCATGAATCCATGCCATTTACTTCCTCTATCCAGCATAATTGAACATTTCCTGAATACGCCTTGTTAATTCAGGAAGCACAACGTCTCCGAATAAAGCGTATAATCCGGCCAGCAGTAAAGCGCCGAGCACCACCGATATCAATATGACAACGGCCGTGTCAATGTAGCCTTCCCCTCTGTTGTTTGCCAGGATACCGCTTGTCCTTGCATACAGCTTTATTGCCTTTATCTTAATGGAATTCATCTTCTCTTTCATAGGATTCTACCTCTTTCCTTATAGTTTATATCGTGTACATAAAACAGGAAGTGAACCAGCATCTCCACCTAATTCATTCCCTCCACTAATCCCTTATGTTTAAAGGGATTAACCACTATCTATATCGTATACATTTATATAGTGTTGCTGTAGTTAAGAAAAGATAGCACTATCGATGAAATTTTCACCGGAACGGTCTGCAATGACTGCCCGTACTTTACACATGTTCCACTCTGCCGCACGTTTTACACGCTCAAATCCTGCTCTCATAAATTAATCCTCCTCTCATGATAAAAGGCAGCCTTTCGCTGCCTGATTTCCATCTTTACAACTGAAGCACCTGGGACTGGATCGGTTCCGGTCCCCCAAATGCAACCGGTTTAAAATCCCTATAGTCCACGTAATAGAATTCACTGGTGTCCTCATCGTATAGCTCAATCACATCTGACACCGAGAGGGAATGTCCCGTATAGCCTGGAACCTCCTGCCCTCCATCAAATTTCTCGTAGATCCTATCCAACTCATTGGTCTCTATTTCCCCGTCATAGACCATGTGGTAATTCTGTGGGGCCGGTTCTCCGAATCTCGTAACCAGCGTATCATAGCCAATGAATTTCATATGGATATTGACATCGGACTTCAACTGCCAGATCCGGCAGTTCTTCAAGGGTTCACAGCCCTGAGTCTCTGCCTGTCCATTCATCAGCCGATCGTATACGCCGCCCTTCCATACCACGGCTTCAATCCCGCCCTGCCGTTCCAGATAGGCTTCCAGTTCCTTTCCCTTAAAGATCGGGTCCACCACCGCCTGGCTCCCGGCAACATATCCGGCTGGGTTTCCAAAGTATAAAATCCTCCCGTTTTCCACCCGAATCCCACGCATGGGCATTCACTCCCTTCTTGTTGTTTCAATCACTTCTTTACTGCCAACGGCGTCTTTCCCAAGCGTTATTACTCCCATTTGCAGCGTCCCTGGCTCAAAAACCATGCCACATCTCAAGTTCCTCCTAACAGTTACAGACTCATGCCTTGTGAAAGAGCGGTACCGCTCTCCTCCTGTTCCATCCTGTTTTTCCCTCCCGATTGGTTCATCCGGTGGGCTGACTGGATCCCTTCATATTTCTCCTTGTGGATAATGGCTGCTTTCACATAGATGGTTTTTCCGTCTTTGTATTTCCGGTAATGTCCTCTCCTGGTGTGAGGCAGCATTTCATACCCCGTTCTCCTAAATCCGCCTCTTCCGCTGTTCTTCTTGCTAAAAAAATAGACAGCTCCGATGGAATCCGGGGCTGCTCCTTCCTGTTTCATATCGAACACCTTGATACTGTTTTTGTCTACAAACCGCTGACTTTGAATCGCCTTTCCTGCATACTCCGACTTTCTGGGATGCTCCTCCAGATACTTGCGCCGTCTCTGCTCTGCCAGTTCCATTTCCTGCAAATAATCCAGGAGACTTAAGAACACCGCCGTCACACCGTCCGTCTTTCCGACCAGGTTTTCAATGGGAATTTTCCTGCTCCCCTTCAACCGGTCTAGGATTTTAATACAGAGATCTTCATCCTTCTCTACCAGATAGGCACAATCTACGCCACTGCTTCCCTGTATGTTAATAATATAATGCACATCATCTGCCACCAGCCGGTTCAGGCTCTCCTTATCTGTTTGGGTCATCTCATAGTAACCGTATTCTTCATAGAGCCGCTCATTGATCAGCAGAAGCTTGGGAACACAGTCATATTCGGTATAATATTTTCCCTTCTCCCTATCGTATTGAAAATGTCGGCTTCTCTGCTCCGGCAGGATGGATGAGGCAGACTTCTCATCCACATACCGCCGTTTCTTCTCTGACTGTCCTTGAAAAAATGGGATCATGAGCAGCATATCCAGATAATGGTCCAGGCGCTTCCGAAACTGCTTCATGTCCCGCCCTGTCAGATCCTTCAGACAGCGTTTTCGGTCCTCCTCCTGGCTGTAAATAAAATCCGCCAGACGTTTTTTCTTGGTTGCCAGCGTTATTAACGCCTGGCTGCGCTCTTTCTTGCTCCCCCTCTCCAGTATCATTTCCGCTGTCAACAGGTCGCTGACTAGTTCTTTCCGCTCCTCCCCTTCCCCCACCATGTGGTTGTAAAACCGGTACTGGGGAAGGTTCATTTTGTCCACGTATTTAGACATCCGCTGCCCTCACTTTCCTACTTCTACCTACTGTATCAACTCAACACCATACCATGCTGTACGCCGGAAAGCGATTCACAAAAACCAACAAACATTGGATAAGAACATGCAGCAGACCTGGCAAAACCATGGGCCGCTCAGTGTGCTAAATCGCAATTCTCTTCTTACATCTGCATTGGTCCCGGACTGCCTTCCAATCCCTGGCGCATTTGATCCAACTCTTCCTGTGTGGGGTAAACCTGCCTGCCATCCCGCACCTCCCAAACACAGAAATCATTCCGGTCACAGAGCATGATCCGGTGCTGATAGGATTTTTGCATTTCCACATATTCCATGGCTTCCTTTTCATTGCAGAGCCACACCCCGGCCGCATACCTTCCATCCTCCAGAAAGCTGTATCCGCTGTACTGGGGTTCATGGTTCTCCAAAGGCAGGGCTCCAAGTGGGCGGATCTGGGAAAGCTGCAGCTTCTCCTCATCCGGCAGCAATTCCGGCTTTAACACCCCAAGCACATGATCCCGAATGCAGCGTTCAAACTCTCCGTTCTTTAAATTCACCAGAAACACAGACTTTCCCAGGGCATTCGCATTGGCTCCTTTCCCGCCTGTGCAGTAATAAAGTTGCCGGCCAAAGCCAGCCTCCTGGGCAGATTCTTTCAGGACAATCACCTTCCCCTTCAGAGAACAGCCACTTCCTGTCTCCACACAATCCCTGTCTGCATAAATCCGACTATCCGACATGGTATTCCTCTTTCTCCCGTACCAGCCCGGACAGGTCTGAAATCAGGCTTAAGCGGACCGCATCTGGCATGGTTTTAATGGCGGCGCGGACGTAGGCTTCTACTGCTTCCGGTGACTGGTCCCCCACCTCCACGATTTCTACCTTACGCACGGATACCTTTCCATCCTGGAGCTGAAGGGCCAGGATATCCCCGCCGCACATACCGGCCGCCAGACGCAGTTCCCGCGGAATTAACACTCTTCCCTTACTGTCCATCACCTTATATACCAGCTTACTCATCGTAGTACCCTCCTTCTTCGATTGTCTTGTACGCTTCCTCCGCAGATATCCCAAACAGGGACAGGATCTCCAGAAGCGGCGCCTGGACCGCCGCCATGGGATCCGTATCACCGATTAAAATCGCCCCCGGAATCGTCTGCACCACCAGCCCTGCATCCATTGGGATATGGGCATCGTTCAGTAAATCATGAGGGACTACTAACGCTGCTTCCTCCTCATCGGCAATGATATCCGTCTCACAGATCCCCGTTTCCACCTGAAACCGCGGCCCATAGCCGTTAGCTTCTTTTACCGGACTGGTGGGGGCAAACTCCAGCGTTACCAGATTCCCCGGGGGCAGGCACATGCTTTCCAATACACCTGGCGGCAGGATGATGCTTCCATCCTCCGCCACTCTTCCATTGATTTTCACGTTTCTCATCACGCCTCCCTTTCCTCTCCTTCTGCTGTTTCCTGCTGTTCTAACTCCCGGATGAATTCCTGAAGTTCCTCTTCACTCACACTAAGCTGCGCGGCCTCCAGTTCCTTCACAAGCGCCGCCAGCCCGCTTATTTCCTCCGACAGTTGTTCCAGCCGTGTTCCATTGCAGTACCCGCTGAACGTCCGCAAATAGCCCTTTACGTCCGCGTGATACTGCCCGGTTTTCTGATTCCTGACCATGGCAAAGTAACAAGCCGCCAGACAGCTGTCATCTACCTTCACGAAGAGGTGTCCTCCAGCTCCAATAATCAGGCGCTGTTTTCCTTCTGTCTGTTCCTCCAGCCGATGCTTTGCCCACCAGAGTTTCTCAATTCCTTCCATCTTCCGTCTCACCTCCCAACAGCCCGGCAGAAAACAGGTTCATCTGCTGTGGGCCCCATTTCTTCCGCTCCTGGGGATCATAGTTGGTAATGATTACCTCCGGGAATTCACACCCACGGTCATAGCGCTGGGCCAGGTTATTGATCCGGCTGACCGCCGTGATGTGGCAGCCCTCGTACAGTCCCCGGATATAGTCGCAATCGTTATAGCTGACCATCCATTTTCCCTGGCAGCCTGCCAGAGTTTCCCGAAGCCTCACATGGTTCTGCCTCGGGAACTCCACCTCATAGTGATCCTCCGTCATAAAATAAGGCGGATCGCAATAAAGAAAGGCGTTCTCCCGGTCGTACTGCCGGATGAGCGCCTCAAAGTCTTTATTCTCGATGACCGTATTCGCCAGCCGGTCCGCCGCCTGCCAGATCAGGTGGAAGGTCTTTCTCACATCAAAGGGCTGACAGCCAAAGGATGTGCAGCCGCTTCCATAGCTGTACCGGATTACTTTGTAGAATGCCGCCGCCCTCTGGACATCCCCCGGCTCTGCGCGTTCCAGAAAGAGGGAACGCAGTTCCTCGAACTCCAGGGGCGGCAGGTTATGCCTTGCCAGCTCCAATTCCTGTGCAAGAAAAGTTCCTGCAAACTCCTGTCCCTCTAAAAACCTTCGCAGCACAAGGAATTCGTCCCTTCCGTTTAAAGGCAGGAATCCCAGCTGGCGCAAAAACTCCATGGTGTGGTTCTTCACACAGGCATATAGATTGGTCAGGTTGGAATTGAAATCATTATAGACCTCCATCACCTTTGGATCCGGCGGTCTCCCGAACAGCACCCAGCCGCCGCCTCCAAACACCTCAATATAGCGTTCAAAACTGGCCGGAGACAATTCATACACCGTGTTCCGCAGCGCCTTTTTGCCCCCCACCCAGGATATAAAACTGTTGATACTACCTCGCCTCCTCTATCCCATTTCCTGCGTCATCATGGCATGGTCCTCCGATTGAACTTCCACCAGGTCGGGCTCCTTTGAGACCGCCCCATAGGCTGTGAGCTTCCTTCCGGTCTGGACATACAGTTCTTTCCCATAACCTTCAAAGTCAAACCTCCGAAATGCCTGTGCCTCCAGGTCTGCTCCCATCTGCTCCAGACATTCCCTGCCGTAGGTGGCATAAGTCACCTGTGCCGGATCAAACGCATACTGAGCCAACCTATCTGTCAGCTCAGTAGCCTGCTCTAAACTGGAACAGCTTTCAAACTCAGCCACTGCTTTGTATTTCAGCAGCTCCTTCTCCGTCATGGACGTTACCTTCACCGCCAGGTAGTTCCACCGTTCTATGTCATGATCTTGCCCTGTTAACTGCTCAAAAAGCGGAGCAGCAGAACGCACTTTGGCAATCCTACAATACTTGAATGATTCCAGTCCCAAACTCTCGAACACCTGGACTTTTGTCGCTTCATCATACGGAAGTTCCAACCAAACTCCCACTCCTAAATCTTCCGGGTTCGTTGCCTCTGGGACAAGGTACAGAGAAAACAGAGATTGGTGAATCTCTACCTGTTCCGGAAGCTGCTTCCCGTCATAGACTTCCTGCCACTGATCTGAAACACGGTAGCAGTAGCCCCTGGATGTAAACACGCCGTTTTCCGTTTCTCTTACATATGCTCCAACCTTTTCAGTATCTAAAAGCGGGTAAATGTCTCCTGGCAGCTCCTTTAACAGTGGATCCAGATCATTTTCAATGGTCATTTCCCCGATATCACTGTCACATCGGATCCCTGGGAGGAATTCAAACCGCTCCAGGTTATACAGACCATTGATAACCTGCTTCATATTTTGCTCCGGAAGAACCTTTAAAACCCCTTCATAAACTTCAATCTGCCGCTCTGTCATTTGTGACAGCTTATAAGCTAACAGATTTAATTCCTCCAGTGTATGATTGTAGCGCTCCAGAACCGATTCGATAAAACCCGGCCAGTACCCTCCGCGGTCCAAAAGATAAGGCTCCCCCTCCTTTAGTCTGGCCCTCTGAAACGCATCCTTTACCGCCTCCTGGTGAGCCGGCAGAGAAAGAACACTTCCCTGATAAGCAGGATCTTCCTCAAACTGGAAGGCATAGATCCATACCTTCATGGGTTTACTCATACCTCTCATCCTCCTTTCCTTTTCTCCCTCTTCCTCTTGCATGGTTCACTCCATGCTCATTCCCTGCGAAAATGTCTTCTGGACAGACTCAGCTTGCACCAAGCGGCATTTCTCCGCTACCTCCTGTACCAGATTAAGCGATTCCTCCAGAGCTCTCTTTTCTGTCTCTAAATCTATATTTGATCGCAATGCTATGATGATCGTCCTTTCTGCCTGCTGCAAATCGCTGCGGACACGTTCATAATACATCCATCTCCCTCACCTCCTCTTTCAGATTTATCGTTTCACAGCTGTCGACTGGCTCCTTCCCTTCTTTTTATGAGATGCCGCCCATCCCCTCCATGCCTGTCAGTTCCTGCTCCGAGACAATCCCCTTCAGCTCCTGTTCCGTCTGTACACGAAATTTAGAATGGCCAAAATAGACATACAGATCACAATCCGACTCACACTCGATGCCTTCCTGTGAAAAACATTCTCCCCAGCCATCACAAGCTTGTCCGACCCATTCCCGTTTGAGGACCTCCAGTTCTTCTGGATTCAACTCCCCATGGCTCTTGATTTCCAGCACACCCCAAAGATTATATTGATAACGTTCTACGGTTGGGCGCATACTGATTACCCTTTGTTTTAAAAGTTGATTATCCAGGTACTCTCCAAGTCCTTTTTCTGTTTTTAAGATATCATCTGCGGCAATCGCCTCCCGGATATCCTCCTCATAAGAAATCAATCCAACAGAGGAAAGAGAAGAGGAATACTCATCTTCATCCACCAATTCTGCCAACAGTGGACTGTATAGTCTGATAATGGAATCGTTCTCGCACAGTTCATTGCAATGCCACTCATCACACAGCACGGTTCCCTGTTCCGACCACCTGGTTCCATCCCGCTTCATCAGCGCCTTTCCCAGACTGTTCCAATCCAGGTATGCTTCACAAAACCGGGAAACATACAGCGAACCGTCATCTTTCATCCGCCATCTGGCATAGTCTTCTGGTGTTCTAAATTCTGAAAGGATCTGATAATGATCCAGGTCACTTAAAACATCCGTGGCCTCATCCAGGCTGCGGGGGCATTCCGCGGTTAACACCGCTTTCAGCTTTTCCACGATCTGTTCCGTGCCGTCCAACACCTTTTCTTTTAAAAACCAGGCAAACCGGTTCAGTTCTTCTATCTCACTCCCTACCGGAAGATAATGACGCAGTTCATCAAGCGGTCCTCCGTACTGATTCCATTGGCATTCGGAAAACTCCAGTATCCCCAGTTCCTTTTTGGCCAGTTCCATTTTTTCTTTATCTGCCGGGATTGCCAGAGAAACGTTTACCATTCCATTTTGCGAGGGGCGGCGCAGATGAAGCAGAAATAGCGAATTTTTATCATATCCCGGATCCGGAAGGTAGTTCTGATACACTTCTTTATAAACAGTATCCTCACGCTTTAGAATCAGACCACTTGGACAGTAATCCCCTCTGTGGTCTGCAAAATAGGAATCTCGGATCCGTCCAAAATCCAGCATAGGATACAGTACCTCTGGTATCTCAATCTGTTTCCCCCTGCGTAATAGCTCTGCCGCAATTCGCCCCGGATCACTGATATCCTCCAACAGATCATAGAAATCCAGGTTAAAGGAAAGATTGATGATCTCCTTCAGCGTTCCGGGCGCTTCCAATTTAAGCGCCACAGAAAAAATGTCCTGTTCTTTCCTTGTCATATGCCGCAGCCGCAAATCCAGGAAGTCCAGTTCCTTCCGCATCATCTCATCTCCGTAATCCATCCCTGTAATCATCTCTGACAGTGGCTGAACCGGTGAAACCAGAGAACGGACCGTCACCGTCTGATTCCCGGCTTTCCCCTCGTCCAGTATCTTTTTTGCAGCCTCAAAGTCTGAAGCCGACATAGGAATTCTCATCAGCTCTGAAACCATATCCCCATAGCCAATCCGGATTTCTAACATTCCACTTCCTCCTCATTTAAGACAGTCCCTATTCCATGCCGGCTGATTAAGATCGCATGGATAATCAGACGCAACAGCCCGTCATGGAACAACTCCGGATCCCCTAACTCTGATAAAGACACATAAGGTTTTCCAGTACATAATTCCTTTGCCACACAGAACGTTGCATAGCTGTCCAAATCAGCCCCGCGAAGGCGGAATCGGCTGTAGTCAATCGTCCGCTCCTGCACAAATGGCCCGGCCTTTTCCCAAAGCCTCTCCTCGCTGCTCAATAGAAACACGGCGGCAGCGAATCCCGGTTCCGTCACAAGCCCCGGATATAAACCGCAGCGCATGAGCGCCCGAAACCGCCGCCTGTGTTCCTCACTTTTAAAAAACATAATCCCTTTCTCCCCTTCCTCCCGGAGCTTCCCTACCCGGACCGTCAGGGCTGATCCCGGTAGCTCCTCTGTCAACAGTCTGAGTAAAATCTGATAGAATGCAGAAGGCATTTCCTCATCCGCTGCGGTATACAGATGGCCGTCCCTACCCTGTTCTTTTTCTGCTCTCCACACATTGACATACCGGCAGCTTCCAATCCCCGCTGTCTCTCCAGCCTGCCGGCTCCGGATGATTCCGCTTTTACGTGGCCTGAACCCTGGCACCTGCTGCATTTCCCGCTCCAGCTCTGCGATTGACGTCCCTTTCATAAATCTTACAGTCATGATTCTCCGTCCTTTCTTTCAAATCGTTGGGTTTTTGACATAAAAAAAGCAGCTATGCCCTTATTTTAAAAGACATAACTGCGGTTCCACGGTATCACTGGACACCAGCACTTTCCTATCAAAGTCCGGCTGATTATTTTTTCAGTTCCTCTCTCTAATGG
>NZ_JBKVCZ010000092.1:0-28386 GCF_046966825.1 Hungatella sp.
ATTTCTTGCAGACCGCCGAGGAAACTGCCAGTCCAGACAGCGACCCGGAGCAAGCAGCTTTGGCGTTTATCTGTAAGCGGCTCAAATTGAATTTGAAGAAGCTGTCCGAGGAAGAAAAGAAGTGGCTGAAAAAGATTGCACAGAAGTCGGACTTGCTGAAAAATCCAAACCCGCAGCGGGGGAGGAAATAAAAGAAATATATTACGGAGGAAATACAGATGAGATTTTGGGGCAAAGACAGAAAACAGGATAACAGAAAAAATATTTGGATTGAGCATCTCAATATTGATACAGGAAATTGGTTTCAAGTGTTTTCAGCTTGCTTAGGTAAAATGATAGCAATACAGACTGCTTGTAGTGAGCAGGTGGTAAAGGGGCAGGACTGGAATGTTGATTTTTCAGAGGGCGTAATACTTTTTGGAAATCAAAAGTATCCGCTTCAATTCATCGGAAGCGAGGCAACATCAAGTAACACATGGCTGTGGGGGTGGGAAAATGTCAATGGATTTTCCGAGAAAATTATTCAGGTAGCCACACACGCAAAAGTAGTGGGGGAACGCTGGAATTTAGAGCCACTAACGACAGCAGAATTTACATTGGACGATACATTCAACGGGCATAACCTGTCTATCGTAACTTGCGGCTTAGTTGATAAGTATTGTTATTACAAAGGTCCACATTCTGGTGGAGCAATTTTTGTTGCATTTTCAGGTGTTCCTGATAGTGTGTTTGCCTCCATCGATGTTCAAAAATTCGTATCTATAACGACGCAATGTATTCAACAATTTCATATTGATCACAAAATTTTTGTGGAGGGATTTCTCTCGTGGAACAATACGCAATATGAATGGAACAATCAAACATTACTCGCTCATTTTCAGCAAGATTTGAAAATTGACTTTGAACAAGTAAATAATTTTTGGCGTATTTGCGCTATGAATACCATTTTATCTGGAAAATAGCAAAGCCAGCCGAGCCAGTCAACGGTCAAGATGAACGGCACATTTTATGTGCCGCCGTTGACAGTCCTGCCCGTCTTTGCTGATGGGCAATCAAGGCGGGAAAGCCCAAAAATGGCTTTCCCGCCTATTTCAATTTTACGGGAGTAAGTCCACAAGTTCGGGACACTTTGTCACGAAGTCCAGCGTGGAACGAGGGACGGGGGCTTTCATATACGCCCTGTCTGCTGATGAAACCAACCCTGTGCTTGCGGCTCCACGCCACACAATCACAGTTCTGTTTTCCTGCTGCTTCAAATGTGCTTGCCCTTCCGGGCGGCAACCTCATTTTCGCAGCAACGCCGACAGAGCGTATAACACACTACACTTTGCAAGCAAAGTCGTGTGCCAAGGGGCAAGCCCCTTTGGAAACCCCGGACAACAAAACAGGCTGAATATCTCGCACTTTCCCAGTGCTTGATACTCAGCCTTTATTTGTTGTCAGCAGCCCCTGTTTCGTGGTCTGCGTGTAGTTCCTTGTAAACTGACCTAAATGGGATTGCAAGTATCACATTGTTTTTGCACCGAAATACCGTAGGCAGGTAATATACAAAGATATTAAGGCGGATGTAGGCCAAATTCTGGGGACTTTATGCAGAAGAAAAGGGATAGAAATTATAGAGGCCGAGTGCTGCCCGGATCATATCCATATGCTTGTAAGAATTCCTCCCAAGTATTCAGTATCCGAAATCATGGGGTATTTAAAAGGAAAAAGTTCGCTGATGATATTTGAAAAACATGCGAACTTAAAATACAAATATGGAAACAGACATTTCTGGTGCCGGGGATATTTCGTGGATACAGTCGGAAAGAATGCATCTGCGATCAAAGCATATATTCAGAATCAAATAAAAGAAGATATGGAATATGACCAGATGACGTTAGTAGAGTATATTGACCCGTTCACGGGTGAGCCGGTAAAGAAAAACAAGAAATAAACCTCTTTAAGAGGTCGTAGGAAATCAAAGCAAACCAGCAAGCCCCTTTTGGGGCTGCGCCGGAATAAGGAAGCACTGAAAAGCCCTTTTAAGGGCAGCTGTAAATGTGGTGCAGTTGGCAGACCTTCAGTGCGCCTTCCGGGCGCAAGCAGGTAATAGCCCCTTATAGGGGCAGAGCAAGCCACCGGCTAAGCCGGTGGTCCTGACTGTATTTACGGGGATTTTTAGTTTATGGAAAGTGTTGAAAAATGGAGATAAGGAAGAACATAGAGTTGTCGGAACAGGATTGCCGGAGAAGGAATCTGATACTTGAGCAGAATATGTGGAAAACTGTTTTAATGATATGTCTGCCATTGGCATTGTACCAATCAATGAACCAGATTTTTCGGGTTGTAGATACCAGAATGGCGGCTCACATCAACTCTATGGCAGTATCCTCGGTAACTCATCTGGGACAAATCAATAATATGGTATCCGCGCTTGGAGGAGGACTTGCAGCAGGAGCAGGCCTGGAAATAAGCCGGGCATACGGCGAGGGAGACTTCTTGTTGGTGAGATCCAGAGTCAGCAGTCTGTATGCGATGAGCCTCATCCTGGGACTGTGTGTGCTTCTCATACTGCTTCCGTTTCATCGGGCATTTTTACTGTTAGTAAATACACCGGAGGAGATTATCACCATGGGACAGATGTACTTCCGGGTTGAGGTGTGCTCAATGTCTGTCCGCTGTTTCAACAATGTGTACATTGCGGTAGAGCGGGTTCGTGGAAACACCAGAAGAATCCTGCGCCTGAACATAGAAATTATTGCCATCAAGCTGGTATTAACGGCATTTTTTGTATATGCATTGCATGGAAGTATGACGATGATTGCTGCTGCAACGTTAACGGCAGAGCTTACTTTAATGTTTCATGGGCTTAGAAACACGTTTTTTGATAATAATATCTTCCGCTTTTCTCCCAAAATGGTGAGATGGAACAAGAAAGTCACCTTGCCCATGATATTGATATCGATACCGGTAATTTGTGAAAAACTGGCTTTTTCCATGGGAAAGGTAATTGTGAACTCTATGAGCGCCGTCTATGGAGCCCTCATGATTGGGGCACTGGGAGTGTCAAACAATATAGGCGGAATGGTCACAGTATTATTCGTTGGGTTTCAGGAGGGGGCTTCTGCTATTATCAGCCAGAACCGTGGGGCAAAAAATGAGCAGCGGGCATTGGACGCTTTTTTAAAAGTATTGACGGTGAATTTTGTCATTGGTGTTATAGGTTTTTTGGTGACAGGCATTTTGATTAATCCTATAAGCCGAATGTTTGCAGAAGGAGATGCCTATTTTGCCGGTTTAATAGTAACTATATACAGGTATGATATAGCCGCTGCCCTTACACTGGGACTTAATGCCTCAGTGATGGCATTGCTTTACGGTTATGGTAAAACAAAGATTACTATGCTGATTAATTTTGCCAGACTCTTTGTGTTTCGCGTGCCCGTCCTTTGGTTTTTACAGAATTACACAGAATTCGGTGAACGCAGCGTAGGATTGGCGATGATGATTAGCCATATAGGGGTAGGGACTCTTTCCGCAGTGGTAGGGATTTATCAGGTGACTGAAATAAAAAGAGAAATTGCTGAAGAGCAGAAATAGAAAACAGGAGGCAAGCGATGGAAAAATATGTGTATGAACCGATAAAGCTGCATGGGGAGCGCGTGTGGAGAACTTACATAGGGGGACGAGAAATCGGATATCTCCATGGAGATATGGATGCTGAGGATAATCATTTCCCGGAAGAATGGATGTACTCTGCTACCCAGGCCAGGAATGCGGGCAGAGAGGATATCGAAGAAGGGCTTTGCAAACTGGCCCGTAAGCCGGAGATGACGCTGAAGCAATTGATTGAAATGTATCCCAATGAAATGCTGGGCGGTAATCATGTAAAACAATGGGGAAACACTCCGGGAGTGCTGATTAAAATGATTGACAGTTTAGAGCGTCTGACGATACAGGTTCACCCGGACAAGGAGAGGGCAGAGCGCCTTTTTCAAAGCCGCTTTGGCAAAACGGAGTGTTGGCATATCTTGGAAACCAGAGAGGAGGCGGAAGAAGTGCCTTGTATTTATCTGGGCTTTAAGGAAGGAATTGAAAAAGAAGACTGGGTAAAATGCTTTGAAACGCAGGATTATGACAAAATGCTGGGGATGTTAAACCGAATGGAAGTTAATCGGGGAGAAACTTATTTGGTGAAAGGAGGATTACCGCATGCAATCGGGAGTGGGTGCCTGATTATGGAGATACAGGAACCTACAGACTATACAATCCGAGTGGAGAAGGTGACGCCTTCGGGCTTTGTAATCGATGATATTATGTGTCATCAAGGTTTGGGATTTCAGAGGATGTTTGAATGTTTTGATTATACCGGACTGAGCCTGGAGCAAGGAAAAGAAATATATCGAATAAAGACTCAGGAGATACCATGGGAATTTGGAAGGAAACAAATGCTGGTTGGCTATGGTGATACATCCTGCTTCCAGATTGAGCGCCTGCAGCCGAATGGTGCATGTGAGATGAGCGGTGAAGGAGTATTTTTCTGTCTCTATATTGTTTCGGGGCAGGGGGTATTAAAAACCGGAACACAGGAGTATCAATTAAAAAAGAATGACCAATTTTTTATACCTGCGGAATCAGGTGCATTCGTAATTGAGAGTTCTTGTGAAAATCCAATCAGTATATTGATGATGAAAGGACCGGAGGATGAAACTACTTTTAAAAAATGAACTGGACGGGTTGAAACGGGATATACAGAAAGAAAAAGGAGAGCAGTTTACGAGGCTGCTGGAACAGTGTAAGTGGTACTCCGAGCAGAAGTTAAGTGTGGAGCATCCTCCGACTACCATTACATATATTGGTATGGGATCGGCAAATCTATCCCTTACATATCTGCTTACCGGGCAGAAACAATATTTTGAGCTGGCAAAGCACTGGATTTTTACAGCGGTAAACTATGACGTATGGGGTTACAAGTTCCTGGTTGACGTGGATTTAAGTGCCTCATGGTTATTGTATGGTTTAGGGTTGAGTTACAGTTGGCTGAAAGATGACTTGAACCCGGAAGAGAGAAAGCTTTTATTGGAAAAACTCATTCTCCAGGGGAATAAAATCTTCCGCTACGGTCAGGAAAACAAGGGGAATTGTTGGTCCACAGATTATTGGCAGAACCATAACTGGATTAATTACAGCGGACTGCTGACAGCGGCATACGCGATAAAAGATGAATATAAAGAAGCCAGTGTGTGGATTAAAGAAATTGTTGAGAATTTTAAATATGTGTTAGATGTTATGCCGGAAGATGGTTCTAATTATGAGGGAACAGGATACTGGCGGTATTCTGTGAATTTCTTCCTGACAGCGGCTGAGCTGATTCGTGATTTTGAGGGGATTGACCTGTTTCAAACAGGATATCTCAAAAACACATTTTGGTACAAGCTTTATCAGACGGCTCCGAATATGGAGGAAAACATTAACTTTTCTGATGTGCATGATACACGCAGCTCACATTCGGTAGCAGCTTATTACAAACTTGCATCCGAATATCATAATGAGTATGCACAGTGGCTGGGGGAAGAGGTGCGGACGAAATATCTTTTCAGAGAAGCATATCAAAGCAAGCTTTTCCCGGGGATTATGCCAGAGGCCTTCCTGGAACTGATTTGGTACAATCCAGAAATCAAAAGGAAAGCTCCAGATGATCTGCCTTTAACCAGGTTCTGGCCAGACCTGGGACTGGCGGTGATACGGAGCGGCTGGGATAGAGATTCAATACATTTTTCGTTTAAAGCCAGTGCTCCGGGCGGAAACATACAATGGAAGGAATCCTGGAAGCTGAATCGGGCCAATAACTGGCGGACAAGAAGCCTGACGCATTACCATGTTGACTTTAATCACTTTATATTGAAAGCCTTTGACTCATCACTGGCTATTGACGAGGGATTCCACAGAACCAGCAAGGCGGAGGTACACAGCCTCATCACGGTTGACGGGCTTGGCTGTCTTGGAGAAGAAATCTGGAATCAAGGTTCACTGTCTGATCCGGAATTGTTCGATTTAAACAGTAAAGGGATATTTAATGTTTGGAGGGATGTGCCAGAAGATGCTGTTGCCTCTATTGAGCATTATTCCAGTGGGAACGGTTATACCTATGTTGTAGGGGAATCAAGCAAATTGTATGACAGAAAAACCAAATTAACCCGGAATGCAAGAAATGTGCTTTATAGTGAACTGGGGTACTTTATTATATTCGACGAGCTGGAAAGCGAGGAATCTCACACGTATACATGGCATATGCAGTCAGAGCAGTTTGCCCGGGAGATTAGAAAGAATGATTTTGAAATTGCTAACGGCAAAGGCGTCTTAAATATCTATTCCAGCGCCACCACTCCTGTTGCATTTTCGACAAAAGAAACTGTGCTGCATGAAATCATGACTCCGCAACGTCCCACCGATGTCCGGGAAATTGTTTTAAGGACGTTTTTGTTACAAAATGAGCAGAAGGTTGGGAACATGGTATATATCAATGTTCTGGCTCCAAGAAGTGCCTTTGGACAGGAGTTTATCAAGGTAAAAAGGATTCACGTAGAGGACCTTGTGGGCGTTGAAATAATAGGGGAAGATTTTGAAGAAACCTTTTTATTCTCACAGAATGGAATCCTGGTTCACAAAGATATTAACGAAGAAGGAAAATGGATTTCTGTTGTGAAAAGAAATGGAAAAGTGGTGAAGAAAGCTTTGTATCAGCCAACACATGCTGGATTGAAATATTAAACTACGGTGTGGGAGTGCCTTAAACGTAAATGGTGACGTTTACTATAAAATTACAGAATGAAAGTGGGTAAAAGTAATTGAAAAGCAGAGTTTGAGACAAGAAAATGCACATTTGTATAGGAAAAGGAAAATTCATTGTATGATAAGAAGTATTTTAGTAATCAGTAAAGATGATAATATTAATCGCATGATTATAGATAACTTTATGAGTTCCTTTACTTCAGTATTTGTTGCCCAAACTGCTGCACAGGCGATGGAATTGATTATGAAGCAGGCTTATACTCTTATTATTTTGGACTTTTTTGTGCAGGATATGGAGGGAGGTACATTATTACAGATTATTCGGCAGTTAAAGAATACGCCCATCATGGTATTCACCCACAAAACGGAACTAGAAAGTAGAATCAAAATATTAGATTTAGGAGCGTCTGATTGCTTGGTTTGGCCTTGTAATATTGGAGAGTTAGTTGTCAGGGCAGAAGCCTGCATGAAAAGAGGATTAGAATGCGCAGATTTAAAGCCTGTTATGATTGAGTCCATCGGATTGATGATTGATTCAAGTAGAAGGACTGTGGAGATAAATAAAAGGGAAATTGTTCTCACAAGGCGGGAATTTGACATTTTATTTCTTTTGGTGAGCAATCCTGGGACAGTATTTTCTAAGGAAAAGATTTATACTTCGATTTGGGAGAAGAGGTTTGTGAAAGATGATAGCAATATTATGAGCCATATCGGGCGGTTGCGCAAGAAACTGGGGTGGGAGGTGGGGAAACACATCGAAACAGTGTGGGGAGTTGGATATCGGTTTGTTGAGAAAAAACACAAGATTTAGATAAACAGTGTCGTATTTACTGTATAATGTACCGCTGAAATGTTTATTAAGCCCCGCCATATCTGAGATGGTATTGCGGGTGAGGAAGTTCAGTTTTTTTATCACAGCTTTGAGACTTTGGAATAAAAATACTATATATAGATGAAAAATATTGACTTATGCTATATGATGGTATAAACTGATGGTGTAATTGATTTTTGTGTTTTGGAAAGACACAATAAACTTTGTTTCGGAAGATGACCGGAAGATAACTTTTTATCATGGATAATGAGGTGTGGAGATCAGGTGGATTTCTGCACCTTTTTATTATAAAAATGTACTGGAAAGGAGCGCATTTATATTTTAACTATGCTGTGGGAATATGGCAAAACAGAGGCATAAAAGCGGCATAGACCGCGTAGGGAGGACACCAGATTATGGATGCTGAGTGTCTTTTTTATTTGTAGGGAAAGGAGGGGGAAAATGGATGACAGTACACAGGTAAAAGCCATATTCAATGATTTGTATGTACTGATTAATGCCAATAAAGGATTGTTAGCTTTATATGAAAAGTATAGTGACAGCAGCCTTTTTATGGCACTGATTGGATACTTAGACTTAGCTGTGGTTTCTGATCCCAATGCAGTTATGAAAGAGACGTATGCTTTTTACAAGAGATATGCGGACCGGGAACTGAGTGAGGAGGATTGGGATTCGGTAGTAGAAGATTTCAGAAAGGAGAATGAAATTTGGGATAACGAATGGTGCAAACAACAGATGCTGGAGCTTTTAGGCATTCTGGAGGCTCAGGAGAAAGAGCGTAAGACGAAAAAAGCTGCCTAAACACAAGTGAGCGCTGGCAGTTTTTTGTAACTTAAATGGGAATTGTTAACGGAGGGATAGGATGGATTATCAGATTCTCGTAAAAAATTTATTCAATGACATGTTCGCATTTTTTAACGGCAGACAGACAATGGATATCAAAACACTGGCAGAGGCTTATCCGGATGAACCGCTGCTGCTGGCATTTATAAGCGGTCTAGATCAGGCGTTAAGCATCCCGTACAATGATGTCATGAAGCAGTGCTATGCGTTTTACAAAAAGTATTGCGGAAGAGAACTGTCCGAAGAGGAATGGCGGAACATCGTTGACGGCGTTCAGATTTATAATCAAAAATGGCAGAATTCATGGTGCAGGGGACTGATTCTGGTGTTGGTGTCAATTTTGGAAAAAGAAGATAAAGACAGGAAGGGAGAAACGTCAACCGAAAAACAGTCAGAGGATGGAGAAACAGATGAGGGTGGAACCAAAGACGGTGAACTTGAAGAAGGACAGCAGGAAATGGATACAGCTGCTTAATCTAATTATGGCCGGGGGTGCAGAATGCTCCGGCTGTTTTTGTGCCAGGAGGATAGGAAATGGTAGAAAAAATTTATGACAAAGTAGGAAGCGTTCAGGAAATCAATGGGATTGCTGCGGATTTAAGGCGAATTGGCCTTCGGGAAGAAATCAAGATTCTGGCAGAGAAAAATAAAGTCCCTGCAGTCGATGTAGAGAACTATCTGAAAGGGAAACGATATTTCCTGGTGGATGGAGGAAATGCAAAAACCTATGAAACAGTCAGGAGCAAGCTGTTAGATGAGATGGGCTTTCTAAATGATTCTCAATTTGGCGATGTGATAGGGCAGTATCTTCTGGAAAACTGTAGGGATTCTGAATTTTCAAGGCAGGTCCTTCAAGGACATAAGACATTGCAACGGTGTATTGAGTACCTGATGAAAAAAGCGCAGGAAATGGTGACCGATGAGGAAGGCAAGAGACCGCAAAAGACCTGTGTTGCAGTTGGAGAGGATATGGTATACCAGTGGGCAAGTGAATATTACGAACTGGATGACGCAGAGGAGATTGCCAAAGCAGTACAGGAAGCAGAGAAGGAGTTCTTGGAACGCAATGCGCCAAAGCCACCGGTTAGTAAAACGGGAAAGAAACGTTCATCGGCAAAACGGGCCGGTAAGAAAAAGACAGCTTCATCAGAACCAGTATCCCGGCAGGAAGATTCTCTCAAAGCTGCGGCTGAAAAGAAAGTATTAAAAGAGGATAAAGACCAAATTGAAGGCCAGGTTTCTCTATTTTAAAGACTAAAATCGCAGGAGGAGTTCAAAAAGTGATAATTGCATATAAAGCGTTTGACAAAGATCTGTCCTGTACCTCCGGGGGGAACCGGTTTCAGTACAGATTAGGAATATGGAATGAGGAAGATGAGGCTAATTGCTCCCATAATGGCTTTCACTGCGCTGAAAACCCGTTGGACTGCCTGACATATTATTCAGATTGGAACAGTGCGGTCTATTATATGGTCTTGGCAGATGGAGACATTGATGAGGACGCCTGTGACAGTAAAATTTCTGCAACCAGATTAAAGCTGGTTAAGCAGTTGAATCTTGCTGAATTTATTGCACACAGTCTCAGGTATCTATGCGAACATCCCATGAGAAGCAATCATGCAAGGGTGGCTGGCAATGAGGGAGAAGCGAGGAATGGTTTTGTTGTAGTCAGAGGCAAGAATCCGGTTGCAAAAGGAAAAACAGGAGATGTCCTGGGATTTGTGAAAGAAACCGCAGGCAGCAGAGAAGTTTCAGAAATTGGGCTTTTTGTTGTGGACGGAATAGATATCCTGCCGGATACCTGGTATCTGACGGATGGCTCTATCACGGAAAGGAAAGCAGCATAAATCATGGAAAGAAAAAAATTAAAGGCGCTTGACGGGCTGGCTCCTACCAGTGAGATGTTTCGGCTCGCTGAACAGGATATTCTGAAAAAGAGGGCGGAGTTTGGCCCGGATACATACCAGTATGAGATATATATAAGATGCCAGGTTATAGATGGGATTTTGAAAACTGCATTGTATCTTACAAGGGATTTGAAAATCGGGGCTGTCAAGCCGGTATATGAGGTGTTCATAGATGGGATAGCCAGAACATTTCTTACCTGGGATGTGATTCATGCAAAATGGAGAAGTTCCATGTTGATAAACCTTGAATGGCCCAGATATATTGATGGTTCCAATTCCTATATTATAGCCGAAGAAAATGAGAAAATGAAAAAATATCTTGGGATAGCTGCAGACGGATATAGCGGAATACTGGATTATCAGGAGCAATTACGTGATGAAGCATTAGCGAGAAAACACAGGAGAAAAACAGAGTCATGGGATAAAGTAATGGCGCAGGTTCCGGCGGAACCGAAAGACTGGAACCACTGGGTTAATAAGCATGGGATACATCAAAATTATGTCTTTTATGATTATGTGAGGAATGGCGCCAAAACAGGTTTCTGCACCTATTGTGAGAAGGAGGTGCCGATTATCAAACCAAAGCACAATGCACTGGATAAATGTAAATGCTGTGGAAATAAAATTCAGTTTAAATCAAGAGGACGCGCAGGGCGTTTTTTCACGAAAGAGGAAATGATATACCTTGTGCAAAAATGTGGAGAGGGGACTGTCGTCCGGCAGTATTGTGCAACGCGAGCTTATTTAGCAGGGAATTATGAAACCCCTAATATATCTTGCCGGGAGGAACGCAGATTTGTTTATAACGCAGATTTGGAAGAAACCCCTTACTATTATGGCAGATACCGATTCCACGAATATAGATGGATAAAGGGGGAAAAACCAGATGCCGGTTTTGGATATTATCAATATTACAGAACCAGAGAGGAAATGCTGGGTTCTGTTTATAAGCGGACGCTGCCGGCTTTGTCTGCAGGAGCATTAAGAAAAACCGGATTGCCACAGTTAGCCAGAAAAGTAGACAGGATAAACCCAAGGGAATATCTTGAGACACTAAGCAGAAAACCGTATCTGGAGCAAATTGTAAAATCAGATCTCAATCAGCTTGCCTGGAGCGTTATCAATGAACGCTGGGAGCTTGAATTAGGCGATAGTAATGATTTTTCAAAATCCCTGGGGATTGATAAGAATCGTATGAAACGGCTTAGAGAGCATAACGGAGGTTTTGTGTATTTAGAATGGCTGAGGTTTGAGAAACTGCGGGAAAACAACATCCGTGATTCAATCATTGAGTATTTTGAGCGGAATAATTTAAGCCCCGACAACTTGGATTTTATCATTAAAGAAATGACTCCGGCCAGGATCTGCAATTACTTAAAACGGCAGTACCGTGAAACTGGACGGCCTCCAAAGGAACTGGTTTCAACATGGCAGGATTATACCGCTATGGCAAGCCGGCTGAAAATGGATTTAGAACAGGAACAGATATTTAAGCCAATGGAATTAATCAAAGCCCATGATGATTTACTTGCACTGCTAGGAAGCAAGGAGATTGCCCTGCAGGCGGCTGAAATATTGGAAAAGTATCCTGACGTTGATGAAATCTGTCAACAAATCAAAGAGAAGTATGAATATGGAGATAAAGATTACATGATCGTTGCTCCGAACCGAATTGAGGATATCATAAATGAAGGACACATACTTGGGCATTGCCTGCATCGGAGCGACACCTATTTTGACCGGATTCAAACGAGGGAGAGTTATATTCTCTTTTTGCGTAAAGCCAGCGAACCGAATCAGCCATATTATACGTTGGAAGTGGAACCGGGAGGAACTGCGCGTCAGAAGCGGACGGTTGGAGACAAACAGAACGCTGATTATGAAGAAGCGAAAAATTTTATAAGGAAGTGGCAGAAAGCAATCAGCCGGCGTCTGACAAAGGAAGATTGGGAATTGGCAGAGAGAAGTGCTTTGCTGCGTGTAAAGGAACTTGCCGAGATGAGGGAAAAAAATGTGAAAATCAGACACGGACATCTGGCCGGGAAACCTCTGGCGGATGTTTTAGAAGCGGATTTGATGGAGGCCGTGCGCTGCGCTAAGGCGGACAGCCTGATTATGGAACCTGTACAGGAAGGAGAAGATAAACTTTGTGTAGCGGCCTAAAGGGAAAGGAGACATACTGATCCGGTGAACCGGTTATTGTGAGACTGTTAAACACAATGCAAAAGCAATAATAGTTGCGTGAGCAGATGCCGTGATTAGGGAAAAGCGAAGAATGATACGGCTGAGAAACCGACTTCACTGAAACCGGCTGTCAGACTGCGAGCTTGGGAAGGTATATTGCTTGCCACGAACTGATCGTGAGTGGCTGAGTATGAAACATGTGGTGTTATATTCCGGAGGCGCCAGCAGTGCGTATATGGCATATCTGGTGCTCCAGGAGCAAAAGAAAGAGGAGGTTGTCCTTCTGCATACACCAACCTTTGCGGAGAACCACGACGCAGATACATTTCGCTGCCGCGTGGCAAGACGCCTGGGCGTGCCGATTACAGAATGGGGAGACGGACGGGATTTAGACGAGCTTTTAGAAGACCAGAAAGCGATACCGGGGCAGTTTCTCCCATTTTGTACAGTAGAATTAAAACAGAAAATGAAGGAGGAATATTTCAAATACTTAAAAAGCCAGAACCAGGATTTTATTGAGTATGTTGGGTTTGGCCTGGAGGAGGAAAGACGGGTTCACAATGCACTTAACAGGGCCAGGCGGACCGGGCGAACCATCCGGTTCCCCATATACGAAAAGAAGATACCGGGCTGCGAGATAAAACGGATAATTGAGCAGGACTGGAAGATCCCGCTCCCTAAAACATATAAAAATGGTTTAAACCACAATAACTGTATTCCCTGCTACAAAGCGGGAAAGGCGAGCTGGAGAATCTATTGGGAGCAGTACCCGGAGCGATACTGGAAAGCGGCAGAGTACGAAGAACGGTATGGCTATACAGTTTTTAAGGACTGCAGCCTGACCGAACTTGCAGTGCGGTTTGAAAAGGATAAGGCGTGGGAAGACATACAGTACCATTTAAAGGATTACTTCCCCTGCGAGCATTGGGCATAAGAAAGGAATAACGGCGGGAGACTGCCAAAATACAAGGCGTCGGAAAATTTTCCGGTGCTTTATTTTATTTAAGAAGGGAAGAAAAAGAATGAAGCAGGAGACATTTGCGGAGATAAAAGACAGGATTATTTATGTATTGGAAAACGCTGAGGCGGCAGAGATAAAATCCAGACCCTACGAAGCCTATCTGGATATGGTGAAAACATTCCGGGTATACCAGTACGACGGAGAGAATGATTTTAATATCACCTGGGATGATTTGGAAAAATGGGGTGTAAAGCTGGAGGCAGTCAAGGAAGCGGCGGAACGGAACACTCCGGTATTAATCCCGCCCATGGTCTACCAGGTTGTTCAGACTCCGTCAGGAATCCAGCAGATAGAGACAGGGGATAGCATGGAGGCTATTTTGGAGTATATGGCACATATGGATAATGGGGTAGATCCAATGTACATGGTGACGAATATCACGGGCCAATACGGGGCCGGCAGTATTTTAAACGAACTGCTGTTGGAGAGGATTGCGGAGTTGTGGAAAGAGGATATTATTTTACTGCCCTCCAGTGTGCATGAGTTTTTATTGATACCCTTCAGTAAAAAAAGAATGGAATTAAAGGATTGGCAGGAAACGGTATCATTCATGAACAGCACAATGCTTCTGGAAGGTGGTGTCCTGTCGAACAGCGTATATCGGTATGATTGGATTAAAAAGAAGATTGTGATTGGGTGTAGCCCGGAGCTCGTTGATTAAAATTCAGAGATCTGATAGGAGAAGCAGCGATATAGGCTGTGCGCAAGTAATCGTGTAAGATCATGATATTAATATTACCAGCACTGCTGGAGGAAAAGGATGGAAAAATCAATGAATAAGAACAGAGATTATTGTAAGTTTGTAGAAGATATTAAAAAGGAAGTACAGGATATAATCAAGGATTGGGGAGCAGAGGCTGTGTTTGTGCCAGCCGGCAGCCCGGAGACAGAAGATTGCCTGATTGTAAAAATACCAACCGATGAGGGAATGGGAATGCAGCGTTTTTTTATGGAGGAGATTTATCAGGATTTAAAAGATAAAAGGGGGACGATGGAAGAAATTGTGGAAGAAGTCAGAGATTCGCTGAAGATGGCGCGCCAAGTGTCGGAAATGGGGGTGCTTGACAAGGTGGACAGTTACGATGAAATCAAAGATTCTTTAATTTTGCGTCCACTCAATTATGATGCCAATGCAGAAAAACTGGATAAAGGAATATTTTATCAAATTGGTGATGTGGCGCTGGTATTATACATAAATATAGGAAGTATGAAAGATAAATATGTCAGCAGTATGGTCAGCTCTAACGTGCTTTCTATTTGGGAAAAGACAAAGAAAGAGGTGATTGAAACTGCAATAAGAAATACATACCGTTTATTTCCCCCCAGGATGGTTGATGTATATTCATTGTGCTTTGGGCTGTCAGAAGAACAGGAATTTATGCATATGGTTCCGGAAACAGTAAAAAACAACCGGGGAGACGGGATATTCGTAACCACGGTGAATTATGTGAATGGAGCTATTGCTGTTTTTACGCCAGGCGTAATGGAAAGGCTGAGCGAATTGCTTGAAAGTGATCTTTATTTTGGTTTCCTTAATACGGAGGCGGCGGTGATCCACAAGAGTAACCTGGTATCGCCGGAGGTAATTCGAGACGCTTTAAGGTTTCAGAACAATGATTGTGGCAGTGAGGAATTCCTTTCGGAAAAAGTGTATTTTTATAGTAGGGAACGTGACCGAATTGAAGTGGTCGGATAAATGATTTAAGATTGAAGTGAACTTCTTATGTCGTATTAGTGGCAAGGAACTGTTGGAGAGATATCCAGTAGTTCCTTGCTTTTTTTATGCTGTTTTACAATTTTTCGTCAAAAGAGGATTTGTTTTAGACGTATTGAAAATCAGGAATAATACCGCTAATATAAATCCCTTATATAGA
Organism: Hungatella sp.; assembly: GCF_046966825.1. Classification (NCBI taxonomy): domain Bacteria; kingdom Bacillati; phylum Bacillota; class Clostridia; order Lachnospirales; family Lachnospiraceae; genus Hungatella; species Hungatella sp. The sequence continues at coordinate 15,436 of NZ_JBKVCZ010000092.1, forward strand.
GCAGTACAGTTTTTTTGCCATGACCGTTAGCGAGCGAAATACTGAAAAATGGATTAGCTGTCCATGTGCGATGATATATATGGAGAACCATAATGATACTTCCCTCTAAGATGTGAAACTCATCGGGTGGGCCTGGACGACAAAGTGCAGGATATACGAAAGTATATATGTGGCTGTTGGCAACAGCTAAATATTAGTGAGATTCATTCCGCCCTTTCGTTTGTGGGAGATATTAGGAGGCGATTGTATCAAGGCAGATGAGAATAAAGCACTATTAAATGTAACCGAATTTTGTACATATCTGGGTATTGGGCAGACAAAAGCGAGAGAACTTCTTAACAGCCCATACAGCACGTTTACTGTACGCATTGGAAATCGTCTATATGCGAATAAAAAGCAGCTGGATAAATGGCTTGATATGCAGTGTAGTAAATAAAATTTTAAAATACTGTTCAAATAGAAATGGGTGATTTGCTAAGGTTAAATTACGCATTTTTCTTTAATGCAGAGCAGTGAGGTGCATTATGGGAAAAGATTTAAAAGGAAAAGAGATTGGCAAAGGATTTTCGCAACGTCCAGAAGGTACATATGAAGGGAGGTATGTTGATCGTTTCGGTAAACGGCAGAGTTTATATGATAAGAATTTAAAAAAGTTAAAGGCTGCTGTGGATAAGGCAATATTTGAAGATAAGAACCATATGAACGTTGTAGACGAGAATATAACCCTAGATGAGTGGTATGAGAAGTGGCTGACAATCCATAAATATAAAGTGATTCGGGCTAATACCAAAAGACATTATGTTCAGGTTTATCAGAAACATATCAAGCCAAGTTTAGGAAGACAGAAATTAATTAAAATAACACAGCTCCAGATAAGGGGACTGTTAAAAGACCTTGACGAAAAAGGTTATCAGTTTGAAACAAAGAACAAAGTCAGAATATTGTTGTTGGATATGTATAATAAGGCGATGATTGATGATTTTGTTTTGAAAAACCCAGCTAAGGGTATCCGAATTGTCCGTGACGAAGAAAAGGATATCCGGGTTCTTACACCAGAAGAACAGGCAGCATTTTTTGAATGCTGCAAAGGGACATTTTATGATAACCTGTTTACTGTGGCAGTAAGTACCGGACTTCGGCCCGGTGAACTCTGTGCATTAACATGGGACGATATTGACTGGGAAAAAATGGAGATAAAGGTAACTAAAACATTGTTATATCAAAAGCTGGAAGGTGATGAGCAGAAAACTTTTCATATTGGTCCGCCAAAAACCAAGTCTAGTATAAGGAACGTCCCGATTAACAGGCAATGCTCGCTTGCACTAAAAAAACAAAGGATGCAAAAAAATGTTGTTGCTGTTAAATCGCCTAAAAGACCTCTGGATGGGTTTGAAAATCTTTTGTTTACGACGAAATACAACACACCAATTAATGCAGAAATATATTGTGAAGCAATATTAAGGATTGTAAATGAGATTAATTTGATGCGGGATGTTTTGGAGGAGTTTGAAGTTTTTTCAGGACATTGTTTTAGGCACACATTTGCAACACGCTGCTTTGAGGCCGGAATTCAACCTAAGACGGTACAGCAGTATTTAGGACATGCAAACCTTCAGATGACGATGGATTTGTACACACACGTATTGAAGGTTTATAAAAAGAACGAAATGATGAAACTTGAGAATTCGCTTGATGCAGTTATGGACGTAAGTGAGGAGATGGTGGAAGATAAATTTAAGAACTCAATGGAGGATCAAAATGGCGTAGAAAACAGATTGATATACTTCGATGGCGTAAAAGTGGTGTAGAAGTGGGTGGGGATGGCGTAAACCATCCCCGGAAAGCTTGTAAAATCAAGGGGTTTCGGGTATAATAAAAAACAAATTAGTTCAATTTCTACGTCTATCAGGAAACTCCGTATATTTTGGGCGAAGATGCATAAAATACAACCACATAAAAATGACCGCAACTCCACAGGAGGGGCGGTTATTTTTGTACCTTTTCAGAGCATCCGGATACCGGATTTTAATGTGAAAAAGGCAGCATCAATTTCGCTTGAGAGTTCCTGATTCTCATGCTATAATTTCTACATGTATTTGGAGTATGGTAAGGTGGAAGGAATCCGCCTTACCGCATAAGAGAGCAATCCGAAACGAAAAATGGGGGAAAGAAACCATGAAATACGAAAATGCCGGACAGATGAATTTTTTCTCGGAAATGGCGGAACATCAGATTTCGGCACGTGAATTTTTCAGCAACGTTCTGCTGGATTCTCTGGATAGAAATTTCGGCTTAAAGCATGTGCTGATATCCTATTTCGATACGCATGGAACATTTCTTTCATGGATCAATCGGAACGGAATCCTGCTGGACTGTGAAGAGCATCCATACAGGAAATTTGTTGCAAATGATGTAATCAGGCATGTGGTGTATCAGGACGCGGTCCGTGACCACCTGACTTACTTTAATGTGATGCCAAGGCTGTATAAATCCACGGACGTCATCAGCCCTGTCGATTACGCCCACTCCGCCTACGTCCGCTTTCTGGAGGAAAACTTCCATGCCCATTACAGCGTGACGATGGCATTCGGCATTAACGCCTATATCCAGGTTGCCTTTTTTAAGAGCCTGGAGAATGGGGATTTTACAGACCAGGAAATTGAGGCGCTGAATGAAATCTACGTCTATGTGGCCAACTCCTATAAGAATTTCAAGAAATACGAGCAGGCCAAGATCGTGTCTAATATTCAGAGTGAGATCATTTCATCCGGTGAAAAGGCCTATTTTGTCACGGATGATTTTATGCATATCATGAGCTATAACAAGACGGCTCAGAGTTATTTAAAAGAGATCCTGGGCCCTTCCATCGCCGAACAGATCAGCACGACCACACCATGCAGCTGGCTGCCGTTCTTGCTGGGCGGCGAGGAGGAGAATTTTACGGCAGACCGGGTCCAGACACGGGTTATTAAAAATTATATTTTTACAATCTATACGTACGATCAGAGCTATTCCAATGGGATCATCGACCGGTATCACTGGATTACCATCTCCAGGAAAGAGGAAGGAAAGCTGCTGGAAGGCTCCGGCACCATGCTGCCGCTGACACAGGCGGAGCAGCGGGTGGCGGAGCTCATGTACAACGGACTGACCTACAAGGCCATCGCCGATGAGCTTGTGATCAGCTATCATACGGTGAAGAAGCATGTACAGAATATCTATACCAAGTGTGGAGTAAAAAGCCGCTTTCAGTTATATAAGTGGCTGGAAAACAGAGAGCAGTAGGTTACCAGGATGCAAGCAGAGGGAAAGGTAATAGGGTCTGATGTATGGAGCGAAGAAAGGCTGGATTTAAGAAGAAAAACGGGACATACCGGTGGATTTTTGTTGTATTTATAGTGATCTGTATTTTAGCGAGTGCTTTTAGTTTTTTGTATTACAGGAACCTGCATAAGACCATAAGAGAAGAGAGCAGGGCATATCTTCAGGAGGTTTCCAGAAGGGTTGCCGCCAATCTTGACCGCATAACGAAAGATAATTTCGCCATGCTTAACATGATGGGAGCATCCCTGGAGACGACGGAGCCTGAGACTATGGAGGAAGTCAGGCAGCTTTTGCAGAAGCAGCAGGGGTTTGGCGAGTTTGAAACAATCATGCTGGTGGAGGAATCCGGAAGAGCATACAATATTGCGGACAGCAAATCGGTATTTTTTTCCTTTGATGATGCCATGCTCGACAGCATGCTGGCCAATAAGTCCGCGATTGCAAAAGCCCAGATTATGGACAATAAAGAGTATTTTGTTTTTGCCGTTTCCCTGGATCATGTCACGGTCGGCGGGGAAAAGATTATGGCGCTGGCCGCCTGTTATGACCCGGATACGCTGAATCAGGTGCTGTCGATGACCTCTTTTAACGGGCAGGCATATTCTCAGATTATCACGAAATCGGGGACTCTTGTGACAAAGGCCAGCTTTCCATTTGCCATGAAGAGCGGTTATAATATTTTTTCCACGCTTCAGAATGCGGAGATGGATGAAAAAGAGAATCTGACGAAAGTATACAGCGATATTGAGAATAATGTCGCGGACCAGATCAGTTTTTCTTTAGACGGTGTACATAGATATATGGTTTATACGCCCATTCAGCCGGATGATTGGTATCTTCTGACCTTTGTTCCGTTTCAGGCGGTGAACGAGAAGTCGGATATGCTGCTGGTTATGACACTGCGTATCTGCGGGCTGCTTGTAATTCTGTTTTGCGGGCTTGTGGCCATCCTGTTCTGGATCTTCCGTGCAAATAAAAGAAAGCTGGAGAGACTCGCTTACGTGGATGGGATAACCGAGGGGAATACCATACAGAGGTTTTATGAGCTGGCAGCCGAGATGATGGAGTCAGTACCGGAGCAGAAGTATGCGCTGGTCTATACCAATATAGAAAATTTCAAAATTCTGAACGCGCAGATCGGACGGAAAAACTGTGATATGATCCTAAAGCAGTTTTACAAATATTTATCCTCTGTACTGAATAAAAACGAGTGCATGGGCAGGCTGTTTGCCGATAATTTCTGTATCATGCTGCTCTGCCGGAGTGAAGAGGAGATGATAAAGAGATTTAAAGACTGGTCGGCCGGAGCCGAGACATATATCGGCAGGCTGAATCCCGCATGGGGGATGCCCCAGATCGAATTCGGCGTCTATGTGATCGAGAACAAGGATATGCCGTTTCCGGAGATGATCGACAGGGCGAAGCTTGCGCTGAAGGAGACGCTGCGGCAGGCCGGCAGCAAGCTGCGGTATGCATTTTACGATGACGCTGCCCGTTCCCGTATGTTTCGGGAGAAGCAGCTGTCGGATGTGATGGAAGATGCTCTGAAAAACAGGGAATTCCAGGTGTACTTGCAGCCCAAATACCACCTTCCCGAGGAAAAGATCGGCGGGGCGGAAGCGCTGGTGCGTTGGTGCAGCAGGGCGGAGGGAATGATCTATCCGGACGAATTTATCCCATTGTTTGAAAAAAACGGCTTTGTCGTTACGCTGGATCTGTGGGTATTTGAGGAGGTCTGCCGGACCTTATGTTCCTGGACAGAACGAGGAGTGAAGCCGGTGAAGATCTCTGTCAACTGTTCCCGCGTCCACTTTAAAAATGAGAAGTTTTTACAGGCCTATCTGACCATCGCAGAGCAATATCAGATTGACAGGAGCCTGATAGAGATTGAGCTTACGGAGAGTGTGGTTTTTGAAGATACAGAGCGCCTGATTAAGATCATTGAACTCATCAGGGCAGCGGGATTCGGTTGTTCGATGGATGATTTCGGAAGCGGCTACTCTTCTTTGAATCTTATTCAGTCGATTCCCGTTGATACCTTAAAGATTGATAAGGTGTTTTTCAAAGATAAGACAATGGAATTAGACCGCCTGAAGGCTGTGGTTGGCGGCATCATCCGCATGTCCCATTCCCTTTCGATGGTGACGGTCGCGGAAGGCGTGGAGTACAGGGAACAGGTGGAGATGCTGAAGCAGGAAGGCTGCGACTACATTCAGGGGTATATATTTGATAAGCCCATGAACATTGCATCGTTTGAACAGAAGGCTTTTGGTGAAAGTTTAGCGGAGGTGCGCAAAAGTGATCCGTTGGGAGAACCGGATTAAAGTTAAGAAGGCGGGATTGATCGTCCTCACGTGCGGCATGCTGTTTCTGACCGCATGCGGGGGAAAAAGGGATAGCGGCAGTCATGACGTCATTTCTCAGAAAAAGGTGGAAGAGGGCAGGACTGCGGTAACCATTCTGGTAAAGTATGCGTTTAGTATCAACAGCTTTGAAAAAGCAGTGGAAGAGAAATTTCCGGATATCGATATTATCCAGATTGGTAATTATACTCCGGATATGGGAATTGAAGAATACAGCCGGAGGCTGGAGCACGACGATCTGACGGATATCGTGATGACGTGGCCGCTGGATGTAGGGGAAGAGTACTGGTCGGACAGACTCCTGGATTTGTCTGGTGAAGATTTTACGAGCCGATACAAGCTTTCAATGTTAAATAATATTTCCAGGGATGGAACGCTTTTTTATCTGCCGGGACCTTCACAGGTGAGAGGAATTCTGTATAATAAGACCCTGTTTCAGGAAAACGGCTGGGAGGTTCCCAGTAATTATGAGGAGTTTATAGAACTCTGTAAAACCATAGAAGCCAGCGGAATCCGGTCGATTCAATTGGGATTTGAGAATTCGGAGGTCTTAAATACGGCGTTTACCGGTTTTAATTATGGCAGCTGCTTCAGCAAGCCGGAGGATCGGCAGTGGATCGCGAATTATAACAAGGGAACCGGCAGCTTTGGGGATCATTTCGGCCCCGCGTTAGATGTCTTTCAGCAGATGACGGAGGAAGGAATCTGGAAGCCCTCTGATTTGGAGATTGAGTACTCCAAACGGGAGACCATGCTTTACGCCAGGGAGTGCGCCATGGTCGAGGACTCTGCGCTTCTGGCCAGAAGGGGGCATGAAATTTCCAAAATGGGTGATGAGTTTGCGCTCATGCCGTTTTTCAATCCAGGCAGCAGCAACGACTGGGCACGGCTTTATATGGTGTGTTATGTGGGAGTGAACAAACATTTGGCGGAGCCTGAAAATCGCGATAAGTATCGTCAGGTGATGAAGATTATGGATTTCATTTCCACGCCAGAGGGACAGGAGGCCATGATGGCGGACACCGGAGCGATGTTTTCCAGTCTGAACGACATGGACCTGCCGGATGTCCCTGAAATAGAATCGTTAATTCCGGTACTGCGCGCCGGCCGCTACGCGGTGTTCGGCCAGCTGGAGCATGCGCAGGAAGCGCTGGAGGAAGGCCTGGCGGGTATGCTGAGGGGAGAGAAGACGAAAGAGGACGTGATTCAGATGGTGGATGAGCAAAATAGAAAGCCTGTTCATAAGGCTGATCCGGAGATCTATGGAACCGCGGCTTCTGACTTCACCCTGATTCAGACGGGAAATTTTATTACGGATGCCATGCGCAGGCAGAGCGGTGCGGAGATCGCCCTGTTCATGGATAATGGGAAAGATGGCTTATATAACGGCAAGGGACTAAGCGGCAGACTCTACAAAGGTGATGTGACGAATGTGGATTTAAAATGCATTCTTCCGGATCTGAAGAGTCCCGATACCGGAGAGATGCGTGTAATAAAAATGACCGGAGAAAACCTGATCGAGACTCTGGAAAAATCGATTGTTGTGGAGAATCAGTCCGGCTGGTTTTACTATTTTTCCGGACTTTCCATGAGCTATGACCCTGCGGCGGAACCGGGAAAGCGAATCGGGACGATACAGACAGCGGATGGAAAAGCGATCGATAAGGAGAAGGTCTATACGGTTGCCATTATGGATACCATAGTTCCGGAAAGCTTTATCCTCGAGAGTGAGAGTACCGGTATGACGGTTTATGATGTGCTGGTGAAGACGCTGAAGGAGAAAAAGAATATAGAACCGGTAGAGGATGGACGGTTTGCAGCCAGGTAAGGGCTGTATTGGAGAATATTGTTTTTTCGTATAAATGAGATAAAAGTGTGAGAAGAGAATAGCTCAATCAGAGATGGTTTATTTCCTGATTGAGCTGTTTTTTTGTTTGGTATGAGCCGGAAAACCACCTGAGTGATTCCGAAAGACTCCCATTTCCCCGTCGAAATAGGGAATGTTCCCTATACGAAATACTACAGATGGCCACTTTTTTCAGCACGTCAGGTTTGATATAATTTTAACATACAAAAAACAACTCCGGGACAACTGAAAAAGATGTAATCATGCAGAAGTGCCGGAGAGAACGACCATTGGGAGGAGGGGGCCGATTGTCACAACAGGGAATTATTTTCAATATTCAGCGTTTCACAATCCATGACGGACCGGGGATGCGGACGGAACTGTTTCTAAAAGGGTGTCCGCTGCGATGCAGATGGTGCAGCAATCCCGAGAGCTGGACGGCGCATATCCAGCCGGGCATCTATAAAAGCAAATGCATTTCCCGCAAGAACTGCGGTTCGTGCGAGGAAGCCTGTCCGGCAGAAGGCACGCTTAAATTTACACGCGGAAAACTGACTTTAATCGACCGGAGTACATGCACCAATTGTCTGGCCTGCTATCAGGCGTGTCCGTCGGACGCGATCAAGCAGTGGGGGCAGTCGATGTCCGTGGAAGACTGCATGAAGGAGATCCGAAAGGACCGGGGCTATTACGACCGTTCCGGCGGAGGCGTTACCGTATCAGGAGGGGAACCGCTCATCCAGAGCGATTTTGTGGCGGAACTGTTTCAGGCGTGCAAGGACGAAGGAATCCATACCTGCTGTGAATCCACATTCTGCGCTGACTGGAAGGAAGTCGAGAAGGTTCTGCCGTATACGGACCTCATTATCTCCGATATCAAGCACATGGACAGCAGGATTCATAAAGAATACACGGGAGCAGACAACGAAAGAATCCTGGAAAATCTAAAGAGACTGGCCGGCGGGGACCGGGAACTGATCCTTCGGATTCCGGTGATCCCAAATGTCAACGATGATATGGCCAACATAGAGGCCACAGCCGATTTTATCATAAACGAGCTGGGCGGCCGCGTCAGAACGCTGCAGCTTTTAAGCTTCATGCGTCTTGGGGAAGAGAAGTACGCCTCCCTGGGAATGCCCTATCAGATGGAGGACGTGAAGATCAACAGAAAGGTCTTTCAGAAGCATGTGGGCGAGCTTGCAGAGTATTTTAACAGCCGGGGAATTCACTGCCTGGTGGGAACAAAGGAAAAACAGTAAACCAATTTATATCATATTTTCAGGAGGAATTACAATGAACGAGAATCACACAAACGCGTGTGGAACAGAACCTTTCGATCATGTCTACAGTCTGGGTTACCAGGTTCACCATGAAGACTGGTCCCCATTTCCAAGGGTAAACATGCTCAGACAGACCTTTTTAGACAGACCTTACGAGGTCGATGTGGAGCGGCTGAGGTTGGTGACGGAAAGCTATAAAGAGCATGAAGTCTGTCCACGCAAGCTTCAGTGTGCCTACGCTTTTGAGAACATTTTGCTGAATACAAAGCTGTATATTGACGACGGAGATCTGATTCTGGGTGAGATTGCCGCTCCGCCCAAGGCGTCGCCGATCTATCCGGAGTTTTCCGTGAACTGGATCATCGAAGAGATCCTTCACTCCCCGTTTGAGGAGCGCGAACACGACCAGTTCTACATAAGAAATGACGATGAGAGAAAAGAAATTATCGAGCTGTGCAAATACTGGCAGGGCAGAACCGTGGATGATTTAATCAATGTGCGGCTGGAGGAAGAGCAGATTAAGGGTTCCGAAGCAGGAAAGAAGATCTTCCAGACGAATCTGTACCATTTCGCAGGCGCCGGACATCTGGCCATCGATTATGCGAAGCTGATGAAGGTCGGTTACAACGGCCTGATCGAAAATGCCAAAGCGGGTCTGGAGAAGCTGGATAAGAGAGATCCGGAATACGGCGACAAGCGGGATACCTACCAGGCTATGATTATCATGCATGAGGCTGCGAAAAAATACATCATGCGCTATGCGAAGCTGGCTGATGAGTATGCCGCCAAAGAGCAGGATCCGGTGAGGAAGAAAGAGCTGGAAGCCATGGCGGATAACTGCCGTCAGATCGCAGGCGGTGTGCCGAAGACGTTCTGGCAGGCAATGCAGTTATTTAATATTGCCACAACACTCATTCAGGTTGAGAGCAACGGCCACTCCATATCCTACGGCCGTATGGATCAGTGGCTGTATCCGTACTATGAGGCGGACATGAAAAACGGCACCATCACAAAGGAATTTGTCCTGGAACTGATCGAGGTCGAATACGTAAAGATGAACAATCCGACCAAATTAAAGGATAAGGGAAGTATGGCTGTGCGCAACGGCCGCGGTTTCGGAGGCGAGAGCCTGACCATAGGCGGCGTGGACAGAGACGGCAATGACGCCACCAATGACTTGACGATGCTGATGCTGGAAGGTTCCGCCCATACCCGCATGATGAATCCGTGGGTCTGCGTGCGTATGCATGAAAATACCCCCTATGAATTAAAGGTCAAGACCGTGGAATGTATCCGCGCAGGCTACGGCCATCCGAAGCTTTTCAACGATGCCCCGGCGATTAAAGGCATGATGAGAAAAGGCATGACCCTGGAAGAAGCGAGAGATTACTGTGTCGTAGGCTGTGTGGAGATTGATCTTCCCGGCAAGGAGTACGGCTGGCACGACGCCGCCTACGTCAACACGGCGAAGATGATGGAAATGGTGTTAAACGGCGGACGCTGTCTGGACTGCGGACCTCACTGTGCAAGATGGGAGAAATGCGGCGCTCTCGGCGGCCATCTGGGACCGGATACCGGAAGCCTGGATACCTACCAGAGCTTTGAAGAGGTTCTCGAAAGTGTAGATAAACAGTTTGCTTACTGGACCGATCAGATGTGCAGCAGCTTGAATATCATTGACAACGCCCACCGCGCCTTAAAGCCGGTACCTTACGTATCCGCGTTTTATGAGGACTGCATGGAATCGGGCAGGGACTTGACAGAAGGCGGAGCCAAGTATAACGGCACCGGTCCGCAGGCCAGCGGCATGGCAACCTGCGCGGACAGCCTGGCTACGATCAGGCAGCTCGTGTTTGATGAGAAGCGCTGTACCGGTTCTGAACTGCTTGCAGCGGTGAAGGACAACTGGAAAGGTCATGAAAAGCTTTACGCCCTTGTAAACAGCTCCAAGGTTCACCACTACGGCAACGACGACGACTATGCGGATGAACTGTTCCGCTACATGTTCGAATGCTACTGCAGACATATCAGAGGAAGAAAGAATCCGAGAGGCGGCGAGTTCAGCCCGGGAGTCTACTCGGTCAATGCCAACGTGGCCATGGGCTTGAATACCAACGCATCCGTGGACGGCCGTAAAGCGGGAGAGGCGATCTCCGACAACATGGGACCGGTTCATACCGACGGCGGCTCCCACGATATCTGCGGCCCCACAGCGCTTGTTAATTCCCTGACAAAGGTGGACCACTCCCTGGCGTCCAACGGCACACTGATGAACTTAAGATTCCCGGAGGAATCCGTGGCCGGCGTCGAGGGAAGAGACACTCTGATTGGATTTATCGATGAGTATATGGCAAAGCAGGCGATGCATGTTCAGTTCAATATCATGAGCTCCGCGACAATGCGGGCGGCGCAGAAGAAGCCGGAGGACTACAAAGACATGCTTGTGCGTGTAGCCGGATACAGCGCGTATTTTGTCGAACTGGGCAAGCCGCTGCAGAAGGATTTGATTCAGCGTACAGAGCTTCATTTCTAAAATACACGGAATATATATAGGGGGATATTATGACTTTTGAGTTTGATTTTATACTGGTTGGTCTGATGCAGATTTTTGGATTCTTTGTACAGGGATGTACGGGATTTGGCTGTACCGTTATCGCTGCGGCGGTTACGAACGGTCTTCTGGGAACCGCGGAGGGGGTACCGTACGGAACGCTCCTCACAATTCCATTCTTATACTATCTGGGCGTGAAGGCATGGCGTGAGGTCTCCTGGAAAGATTTAGTGAAAATCGTTGCACTGTGCGCGCCGGGAATCCTGATCGGCAATTATCTGTTTTACAAGATCAGCCCGACGACCGCGAAGATCTGTATCGGCGCCATGGTTACCATCATCGCCTTGATGAACATTTATAAGCACATTATCAGACCGCTGGTTCTGAAAAAAACAGATGAGGAAGACGCACCCGACACAACCGGCAGGAAGATTTTCCGCTATGGATGTCTCATATTAGGTGGTATCGTTCACGGCGCGTTTACCATCGGCGGCCCGCTGATTACGGTTTACACCATCGAGGCGGTAAAGGATAAAGAAAAATTCCGCAACACGATGAACATGGTATGGGTGGTCTTAAATACCTGGAACATCTATACCCAGTTCCGCAACGGCGCATTCACACCCCGCATGTGGAGCGCTCTGGCAATCGGCCTTCCCTGTGCCGCGATCGGATTCTTCCTCGGCATGGGCTTCTTAAAGAGAATTAACCGTGAGCAGTTCCTGCGTATCGTATACTTAGTACTTCTGTTTATCGGCGCAAATATGCTGATCACCAGCCTGATGGCAGTTTTGTAAAAAAGGAGAAGAACAATGAAAGATTTTCGTTTTAAAATACCTCAGAATATTGAATTTGGAATGGGAAGCTTAAAAAAGCTTCCCGAGATCCTGAAAGAAAACGAGTCGGAGCACGTATTCTTAATCTCTGACCGCGGACTGGAGAAAATCGGCGTAGTAGGAAAGATACAGGACATCATCGAAGAGGGAGGAATCCGGTATACCTCCTATCTGGATGTCATTCCGAATCCGACCACCGATATCGTCAATGAAGCGGCCGCTCTCTATAAAGAATGCGGAGCGACCAGCATCGTTGCTCTTGGCGGCGGCAGCTCGATGGACGTGGCGAAGGCTGTAGGCGTGCTGGCGAACTACGGCGGCAGCATCACGGACTATGAGGGAAATCATAAGGTTCCCGGCCCGATTGTGCCGATGATTGCGATCCCCACAACAGCGGGAACCGGCAGTGAGGTAACCGCTTCCGCAGTCATCACGGACGAATCCAGAAATTACAAGCTGTCGGTGTTCAGCTATGAAATTCTGCCGAAATACGCGGTTCTGGATCCGGAACTGATTATGACGGCGCCTGCGTCCATCGCCGCGGCCTGCGGTGTCGACGCACTGATTCACGCCATTGAGGCGTACATTTCCGTCAATGCTTCCCCGTTCTCGGATGCAATGGCTGAAAAGGCAATGGAATTAATCGGCGGAAACCTCCGTCAGTTTGTCGCAAACAGAAAGAATGAGGAGGCGGCCAGCGCCATGATGGCAGGCAGCAATTTCGCGGGAATTGCCTTCGCATGGGCAAGAC
>NZ_JBKVCZ010000093.1:0-28168 GCF_046966825.1 Hungatella sp.
GTAGCGCGCTCGGCTGGGGGCCGAGAGGTCGCAGGTTCAAATCCTGTTACTCCGATTCACACAAAAGTGCTGGATTTCCTTAATTTATAAGGGTTCTGGCACTTTTTTTGTACGAAAACGCTTCATTTTTTGAAGACAACTATTATTGGCGTAGAGTATTGACGTTTTCTTTACCCAACGGTTCATCTTATACAGTGGGACTTAATTTGCAGGCTACTTTAGAACAAATTACGGATAAGATAATCACCGACGTGATAAAAGGATTTAAAGGAGGAATTATTTTGGATATTATAAACTATTTAATGTAAATGATAAAATATTTTGACAAGATGATAATCTATTAGCATGCCGTTTCTATGCAAAATTTGGTTTTGTAATTAGCGCAGTTATTACTTTGCTTTACAAAAACTTTGTAGCAAAATGCAAATATAGAGCCGGGATAGATCCCCGGCTCTATATCTGTAATGGAGCATTACATCTGCTAATCGCTTTGCTACCATATGCTTGATTTTATCGCTGTGACTGACTTCTTAGTTAATCTCGATGTATTTTAGATGCTTTAGATAATTTATCAGCCTGTCTATATATCTCACATAATAAAAATATTCTCATGCCTCTTTTATAAGCTTTATATAGTATTCGCGGTTACGTGGACCATCAAATTCGACGAAAAAAATCCCCTGGGAATGGCCTCGTAACAATTTTCCACCCGTAATAATCATAGATATACTGCAGTTCATCAAAGAACACTTCACATGTGCCGCAGCGTCGCTGGGGGTATCAAACTGATGTTTAAAGTCTATTCTTGTTGGTATTAAACGATTCATCTCATCCTGAAGATCATCGAAACATTTCGGATCGTGATAATTCGTAATTGTAAGACCGGAAGTAACACTGGGCGAATATACAACACAAAGCCCCGTCCAAATACCACTTTCTTGTACATATGCTTCGATTTCCGATGTCAGTTCTGTGACACTGAATTTATCTGATCGAAAGATCCCTCTTTTTAAATATTCCAATCTGTCACCTCACTATGATAATTTCACTATTCTTTACAGACTCACCGCCTTTGCAAAAACTCCATGGACCTTTACAGCCACGGCCGTCTTCTTCCCCAAGCATATCCATCATGTATCCAAGCATAAGATTTACTGGAATAAACTGAGTGAGAACAATCCCGAAAGAAAATTTTCCTGACGGCACACGGATTGTTTCAATTTCAGTTTCAAAATCTTGCGCAGTCCCATCTGTTATTAGCACGCATGGTCTTCCTAACTGATGTATGTACTTAAGAAGTTCCAGGTTTCGACTCATGGCTGGTGACTTGACACTGGCAAACACTACAGTCGCAGTCTGATCCAGTTCCCGTATAAAAAAATTGAGATGTAGCCATTCTTCGGAATCAACATACATCGCAGCTTTTCCAATAGCCTCAAATACCTTCGCCTGGCAATACCAGGCCGTACCATATTCAGGTCCCGATCCAATAAAATCAAAGGCCCCCAAATTTCGCCAGCGCTTTGCTAAAGAATATGCAGCTTCATCAATTCCCGCCAATGACTCCTCCAAACGTCCCCCCATTCCACGTAAGTCGCGACGCTGCTCCATGGCATCATCCATGGAATATAAACCACGGACCTCTCCAATACGGACAGCCAGAAGTAAAAGTGCTATTAAATCCGCTGCATAGAACCGTGTTCCGGGTGCACTGGCAAAGTCAGGAACTTTCATTGGAAGCAGTTTCGTACAGAGTTGGGCAATACGCGAATAAGGTTTTCCTGTAATCCCTAAAACAAATGCTCCCAATTTTACTGCCCTTTCTGCCGCCTCGCAGACACGCGAGCACTCTCCAAAATCGCTTATAGCAATGATAAATGGGTTCCCAGGCAATTGCTCAAACTCATGTGTAGGATAGAAGCGGCTTAATTCCATAGCTGTCATGACTTCCGTAGGAATATGAGTATACTCCTCAAATGCCTGTTTAACCGCCAGCGCGGCAGCATGAGGGTCACCACAGCCTGTAAGAATTACCTTCTTAATAGAATAAATCTCTTCAGTAGTCAATAATGTTCTTACCACTGGCTCTAAATAGTCATATTGATCTTGTATTAATTCCGGCAGACTGTATATCTGCCTGTACAGAGCATTATCTTCCTTCTTCATATATTGATATCCCTCCCCCACTCTTTAGAACATTATATTCAGCCAGCTCCAAATACTCCTGCCCTAATAACAGGATCCCCGTTTTCGGATCTCTTTTCCCATAGTCAAATGGATCATTCGTATCTCTTAGCCACTGCTGCAGCCTGTTTTCCATTCTTTCTCGAATATCTGTATACGCCTGATTATAATAAAGATTTTCCAGTTCATACGGATCCTTTTGTATATCGAACAGCAAAGACGGCATTTCTTTCTTCCACCATCTCGCATAAACATACCTGTCTGTCCGAATCCCCCTCCAGTACCCGACCCATGGACCTCTTGCCGGCCAGCCCTGACCCAGAATCTGGAAAAATACAGAGTCAGGATCAGCCCCCTTTTGACCGGTAAACGCATGGGACAAATCATTTCCTGTCACACTGTCCGGAATGTCAATTCCACACATAGCCAAAAGAGATGGCATGACATCTACACTGTTAAACAGTATACTGCTTCTATTACCTCCGAATATTTTATCAGGATACCGCATCACAAAAGGTATATGAACAGATTCTTCATATGGAGTGGCCTTAGACGCCCGTTTCGTATGATGGAGCCATAGATCTCCAGGTTTTCCATATCCGTGCGCCCCAATATGATCTCCATGGTCTGAGGTAAAACATACAATCGTATTGTCACGCATTCCCAGTTCATTAAGCTTATTTACAATCCGTCCAAACTGAGTATCTACTCCTGTAACATTAGCATAATAAAGAGCCAGTTCTTTTTTTTCAAATTCTTCCATGGCTTTTGGGACATTAGGTGGAACCTGGATATCCTCCGGATTATATATTTGATACTCTTCCGGACAAAATTCGTATGGCCAATGCGGGGGAATACAGCTAACGACCAGAAAAAGCGGACGTTCCGGGGACATTTTTATATGATTCTCTAAATAGTGAATTGTCATATTGGCTTCTTCAACCGGCTCCCAGTCAGACATCGCCTTCGGTCCCTCATCATTTTCAAAGTATGGAACGCAAGACGTACTCTTATCATCATCGATATTATATGCTGCCATATAATCAAACCCATACCGTTTTTCTTCTGGATATGGTCCATACCCCAGATGCCATTTTCCAATATAGGCAGTACTGTATCCTGCTTTCTTCAAGCATTCTGGCAATGTAGGAATATCAGTTCTTAACTTGTATTCATTACATATCACCCCATTCTGGTGCGCATACTGTCCGGAAAGCAATTGTCCCCTATATGGAGAACAAATCGGACAGGATGAAAATGCCTGCTCCATCACCACCCCCTCAGCAGCAATTCCATCAATATTTGGTGTCTTCACTACCATGTTTCCATAGCAACCCAAAGCAGAATGGCGTAACTGATCAGCAATAAAAAAAACAATATTTGGTTTTCTCGCCGTCATTATCCTTTAACTGCCCCTCCTACAATTCCTTCAATAAAATATTTTTGTAAAGCTAAAAAGAAAATTAAAATAGGGCCTATTAACATTAGTGCACCTGCCATCATAACGCCCTGGTCCTGTGTATACGTTCCATTCAGAGACAGAAGTCCCATCGGTGCTGTATAATTATCTTTTCCCTGGAGGAATGTACTTACAATAAGATAATTTTTCCACACATTCAGTCCAACAACTATACTTACAGTAATGAATGCCGGCGACATAAGAGGCAGCATAATCCATCGTAATACCTGTATTGTACTTGCCCCATCAATTCTGGCAGCGCTTTCCAGATCATCCGGTATGCTTAAAAATGCAGTCCGCATAAGAAAGACCGACATTGGAATATTGGTCGCTGCCAGAATTACACTGACCGCATATATGTTGCCCACCAATTTTAATTTTGCATAAATAAAAAATAGCGGAAACAAAAACAACTGAAGCGGGATTGTCATAGAAACCATAAAATAAATAATAAACGGAGATGTATGCTTCATGCGGTTTCCTGATAATGCATAACCTGCCAGAAAAGATGCGAAGACCGCAATTATGACAGAACATATCGTCATCAAAATACTGTTTTTAAAACCTACAGCCAGATTTCCAGCTTCCCATGCTGTTTTAAAGTTAGCAATTTCTATAGTTGTCGGGAACGATAATGGATTTTTCACGATCATGGCATGTGGCTTCATGCTATTAATGACAACCAGTCCAACAGGACCTATGGAAACTATGGTCAGCAGGATCAGAACCATATGAATCCCAAACTTATTTGCAGTCTTTTTTATTCTGTTTATCATTCTGGCCCTCCATTAATCATTCTCATGACGGCTCATCCAGGTGTATACCCCGGAAAAAATCAGCCCCAGCATACTCATGAACAGAGAAACGGCCGCCGCTCTTCCCACCTGATAAGTGGAAAACGCAAACGTATATGCATATGTACTCAACATTTCAGTCGCATGTGCCGGACCTCCATCTGTCAAAATTTTTATATAATCGAATACTAGAAATGCCTGAATCATAACCATCACCAGCATCAATTTAAAAGTGGGTTTAAGTGTTTCAAAATAAACATATCGAAACAATTGCCATCCATTGCATCCCTCTACCTTCGCCGCTTCGATCTGATCCTGGGGGGTCTGCCTCAGCGAAGAAACATATACAACGCTTAAAAATCCCCAGTAATTCCAAATTGCCACTCCTGCTACTCCATATAGTGCAGTATTCATGCTTGACAACGGCGAAGAAATAGCAACACCCTGTTTTTTCAGAAAACCTATCACTCCAGCCACTGGGCTGTATATAATATTCAACCATAACATTGCATTGACAATGGGGGCCATCACATATGGAACCAGATAAGAAACCTGGTAGATGCTCCTACCCTTTTTACAGTATAGAAGCAATCCAGAGCTCAACAGTCCCAGGGATACAGGAATAATCAGGAATAATAACATCCACTTAATATTATTGAAAAGAGCCATCCAAAAAATTTCATCCTTAAAAAGTTCTCTATAATTATCGAGTCCAATGAATGTCGCCTGAAAAATATTCTGAACCCCATTCCAGTCTGTGAATGAAGTAAAAACTGTCAGTATACCCGGAACCAATACAACGCATACACTTAGTAGTAATGCTGGAAGCAACAATAAACAATTTGTTTTTCGATACATAGTCTGTCTCCTAAAAAAGATGAAGGAAATCTTCCACACCATCTGCAGTCAACGGGTTACTCAGGTATTCCTGGCACCGGCGTAGGAGGCACCAAGCCTTTCTTTAATTCAACCTGGAATTCTTTATCAGCACGATCCAACAGTTCCTCTGCCGTACTCGTGTCATTCCAAACCATATCAATATCTGCAAACACGTTATTCGTAGCAGACGGATAAAATACACCAGTAATATAACCGAAGTTTCCTTGCTCTACCGCATTAGAGACCCGCATGACAATGTCACAAAAAACCTCTGAAAGCCCTTCCATCCGATCCATATCGAACTGTGGATCCTTTAGCGGAATTCCCCAATACCCAGGCCAGCTTTCCGTCATGTCATTCATAAAATCATTGTTCATCATTCGATCCAGAATTGCTGCGCATTCATCTTTATATTTTGAATTTGCGTTGATGGAAAAAGTTGCGGTTCCTCCCAAGCTATAGGTTGGATATGGGATATCCGAATTTCCTGATGGAAATGGTATAAATCCCAGATCATCTGCGGTATCTCCATTAAAATAAGTAGAGGCAAATTGACAAACGATCGACAATCCGAAGAAGAATGGAGCTCTCTCATCTGCCAGGAGCTGCATCGCTTCGTTGTAATTCAAATTAATGTAGTCCGAACATAAATATCCCTTTTTATACCATTCAGCCGATGTATTAATGGCATTGACCATTGCCGGATTATTCCAGCTTTCCTGTCCTGTCAAACATTTATATACTACATCGGATCCTGCAAAATGGTTAATAAATAATGAGGCATAGGCAAGATTTACCGGTTTCCAGCCTTTACTTCCCGTAACGCTTCCATACATACCTTTTTCCATAGCCTCATCCATAATACTGACTACCTCATCAATCGTCGTAGGAACTTCCCAGCCATTCTTTTCCAGAACTTTCTTATTATAGAATATACCAATTGTGCTCAGTGATAAGGGCAGCGCATAAAGCGTATCATTTACCGTACATGCTTGATAAAGCGGCTTGATCAGTCTGTCTTCCCAGCCATACTGCTCCGAATACTTGTCCAACGGTTCAAATCTGCCGGCTTCTGACATTGGCTTAATAAAGGCCGGGCCTGATCCATATACAATATCCGGTCCTTCACCCGCTGACAGAGCTACAGAAATATCGGTATCCACATTACTGCGATACTCAATTTCAATCATATACTCATCCTGACTCTGATTGTATGCCTCCACCAGATTTTTGTTTAAAGCTTCCTGATGTTCAGGCGGAGCCCCCCAAAACCATATACTTATTTTCTTCTTGTCCCCATTTTTTTGCGAGACTACAGCTTCTGATGTCTTTTCCTTCTCATCTGCAGCCGTCTCTGTAACCTCAACTTTCTTTTCCGATCCGGCACTTTCGTACGTCCCCTTAGAATTCCCGCATCCTCCAAGCGTAGAAACCACCATACAGACTGTTAAAAAACATGCAAACCCCTTTCTCATTTTTTTCCTCCTTTTATTTTTTAATGAGCTTATTGTAATCCAAGACGCTCATACTGCTCCGTAGGTGCCTCATTCTCCTGCATACATATTCGAAGTAACCCCAGCATCCTCTCTTCCTGGATCTCGTCCTGAATCGGCCGCTCCTGCATAGGATCAGTGATTAGGTCAAACAACAGTGAGCCGAACTTTCTATGATCACTGCATTTAAAATAGATTCTTTTATCATATCTTTCGTCCGATGGGATTTTCATAACCGGAGTATACTCTGTAAATGCAAATTCTGCTGTTGGCATTTCCATCTGTTTTAGTTCCTCTATCCTGAACATACTTTTGATTCTGGCAGGCATTAAAGTGTATTCAAACAAAGGGGTATTTTCTTCATTCTGTGAACACCTCATATAGACGTACTGCCCATCTGTCACACAAACATGCATCCCATGATATCCAAAAAGCGCCGCATCTCTAAACTTCTGATCCAACTGAGCTTTCAAGAGGTCTTTCCCCTGCATATGTTTTCCTTTATTTACCCCAAACAGTGAAAGTATGGTTGGTGCAATATCAATTGTTTGTGCCAACGCGGTACTCCTTACCCCTCTCTTCTTTACCCTTGGATCCCATATGAAAAATGGTGTATTTACAATTTCCTCGTATGGAGGCATATAATTTTTCCCTACATGACCTTTTTCCCCCAACATATACCCATGGTCGGTATTAACAATTACCATAGTATCTTTCCACAACTCATATTTATCAAGCAGATCCAATATTTTTCCGAGGTATACATCACACATGGTCAGTAATGCCTGATAGTTAATCACCGCTTCCTGAATATTCGTATCTCCCTGATCAACCAGCGGCATATTCTGCGGCCAGTCGAATGCAGGTTTTTCGTCTGTATACATCTTTACGTATTTTTCGGGTACAAAATATGGTTCATGCGGATCAAAGTATTCTACCTGTAAAAACCAGTTGTCCTGATCATGATTTCTTTCTAAAAAATCCAATGCCTTTTTGCAGACCCTAGCATGAAAGTGATCCTCCTCATTTAACATATATTGACGGTTAATTTTATCCTGTCTGATTGAATCGACGCAATCATAATGATTTGCCTCACCTATCCAGGGATCTCCTTCCTGCCCCCGTACAAGCTCATACGTTGTAAATCGATTATGATACGTAGCACCTCCATCTTCCCAATAATGACAGTGGTCCGTTATCAGGTGTGTATATATGCCATGATCACGAAGCATTTGTGGCATTGATTCATCAAAGGGTTCCAATGGTCCCCAACTTCTGTGTAAAAAATTATACCTTCCAGTATGTAATTCTCTTCTTGCAGGCATACACGGAAGACTGCCTGAATGGAAGCAGTCAAAGGTAACGGAATGGTCTGCCAGCCGGGCAAAGTTAGGTGTTATGACCTTATTATTTCCATAAGATGATAAGAATCGCTTATTCAATGAATCATACATAATCATTAAAACTTTCACTCATAAGTCCCCCTTTTGATAGATTCCCTTAACTTATACGCATTGCTTTTTCTACTGTTTCTTTAAACTCAGCATAATTTTGACGGACTCCCCTGCCACCTTCTTTTTTGAAGACACCAAACGCACCTGACACCAACATATCTGCACCATTTAAAAGACATTCGACGGCCCATATGTCATTAATTCCGCCATCTGCTTCTATTAAAAAATTATAGTTTTCATGAATTCTGATTTGATCTAATTCCTTTATTTTTTTAATAGTACTCATCAAAAAATTCTGACCAGCGAAACCTGGTTCGACCCCCATAACTACTACATAGTTTAGGTATGGAAGCACCGATTTTATATCATTTACAGGGCAATCTGGATTTAAGGCAATTCCTCCCATTATGCCGCAGTCGCTTATCTGTTTAAGAAGCTGCTGTGGAAAAGGGACTGTCTCATAATGAAAGCATACATAGTCCACACCAATATCCTTCAGATCATAAATATAATCCTGCGGATTTGTAACCATAAGGTGGACATCCTGCAAAAAACAGTAATTTTCCTTTATAGCTTTTATCAGGTCTAAACTAAGACAAAGGTTATGAACATAATGGCCATCCATAATATCCAGATGAATGATCTTCCCTCCCTCTTCCTGCAATATATCCAGATCTTCTTTTAAATTTAAAAGATTTGCGCATGCAATCGTCGGATTAATAAGTAACTCCCTATTCCTCATATATTTATTATACCTTTCCCAGAATTCTGGCAGATCATTTACGCATAATTATGCTTTGATTAATTATTAACCTATTATTTTGTTATATTGGGTTATTTTATCGCATTTTTATTAAATTATTCACCTATCTCATATTATAATATAGTATTAATAACTTGTCAATTATAATTCTTTCATTTTATTTTATGCATTTTGTACATTCTTTCAGATAAAATATTTTTCGTTTTTAACCATATCCCTATTCTTTTCTTCAATCATGACCACCTGTCAAACGGATGGTTTGCTCTGCGGCGATAAGCCTTTGTTACTGGTTACGTCTCAAGGCGCTTCATATTGCAATTACATTCATTGACCAGTCTATGTTATGATTGCAGCTATTACTTTTATGATGATTCGTTATATCAACCTCCGGCTTAATTACAGATAAAAAATGGAACCAATGCACAAATACTCACATTGTTTACATATTTATCTTTACCAATTTAATTGCTTAACTTCCACCGCGCACCCGCATAGCGGGTGGTTTATATTTCGCGCCTTGAGCGCTCAACTGGCTAAAGCCATAATATAAAGAAGAGCTTATTACGATTGCAGTTCAAATCATAATAAGCTCTTCCTTATAAAAACTATAATCAAACAGATTCACAGAATCGACTTAATCAAATAGCATACGCACAGAACCTCTTTCAGTTATTGTTGGCGTATAAAGGTAATCTTTCGGACCAGTTTTATTGATGCCGCCAATTCGTTCAATCAGCAACTCGCAGGCTCTCCTTCCCATCCATTCAGCAGGCTGATTTACACTGGTCAAGGGTGGTGAAAGTATATTACCAAACTGCAAATCATCAAATCCAATGATTGATAAATCATGAGGGATCCTCAGTCCTTTATCTTTTGCATATTGATAAATCCCAAAAGCCATCACATCATTACTGGCAAACACCGCTGTAACATTTCTTTTTAGAAGATATTGGATGCCAGAAATTCCTGATATAAGGTCAAAATCTCCCTCGAAGAAGCAGTCAGCCATATTACTCAATCCGTTATTAATCAATGCTTCTCTAAATCCTTCAAATCTTTTACGCGCGCAATAAGAAGTTAAAGGTCCCGTTATACAACCAATTTTTTTATGGCCGTGTTTAATCAGATATTCCGTGGCCAGTAAGCCTCCATAATAATTATCTAATGTTACAAAATCACAAAAAACATCCTTGGCTGCTCTATCAAGCAACACTTTGGGTATTTTAGTCTCACTGAACATCTCAAGTAATTTTAAATTATTTCCATTCTGATCAATATCAATCGTAGGTACAAGAATTATTCCATCGACGGCTTTCGACAGTAGGAATGTAATATAAGATAAACATTTATCTGATTTATTATCAGCACTTCCTATTAACGTACCGTACCCCATCTGATAGGCATATTTTTCTATCCCTGTAGACAGCAACTGAAAAAAATTATTATTCATATCCGGAATAATCACACCAATATTTTTAGTAACCGACGTTTGAAACAGTTCCGAGGAATGGTTCGGAATATAATCTAACTCCTTTGCAATTTTTATAATTTTCTCTTTGGTATTCGTAGAAATGCGGCATGGTTTATTATTTAGAACCATTGAAACTGATGCGGTCGAGACATTTGCCATACGAGCAATATCCTTAATCGTAACCTTAGTCACTTAACACACCTTCCTCTTCCGTATACTGGAATTCTAATATCTTTGTTTAATAATACTAACCACAATACTTTTAGTCAAGTATTTTAATATCTGCGGAATCAAATTAAAGCAATCCGCATAAAGCACCCTGCACACGTTTTATTTCCCGCTAAGCTCCCTGATCAAATCATTCAGGGTGCATACCCGTCCGTTTTGATCCTCCAGCGAATACGTCTCCTGGTTGGCCTTCTTCGAGAAAAATTTAATCAGCTCCTCGAGGCTGTTCAGCAGAACGCCTTCCACCTCACACTTATGCCAGAATACGCCGGACTTGTTCACTGTAAGAAATGCCTCCTCGTATAAGGTATCGCTTAACGGCGTGCAGGAAAACCCGCACATTTTATCTTCTGAGATGCTCTCTGCCAGATCTTTATTTACGATCTCACCGTTTGTCCCAGTACAGAATTGGTAAAGCTTATCTGTAATCTCCGGAAACCATTCTTCTTCCCAAAATTTCTTAAACTCCTCGCACTCTTTTTTTCTCTTTCTGTTTACTATATAATATGTAGTTGACATTGGTTTCCTCCCACATTTTATTTCACTGCATATGACAATCCATTAACCAGTTTATAGATTGAAAAACTGCCTGGTATTTCTAAGCGCTGCCTGCTCCACGGCTTCAACGTCTGTATTTTTGACTGCGGCGATCTTTTCTGCCACATACTTTATATTTACCGGAACATTTCGCCGCGGTAGCCCCTTGATATTCAGCGGCGTCAAATAGGGCGCGTCCGTTTCGATCATCAGCCGGTCGAGGGGGATGCTTTTGACGGCCTCCACCACTTCCCTGTTCCTCCTGTCATCACAGATCCAGCCTGTGATTCCGATATAACACCCCAGCTGTAAATACCGGTATGCCGTTCCCCTTGAACCGGTAAAACAATGCACAACGCTTCTCCGGCACAGCTCCTGATGCTGTTTCATCAATTTTATAAAGTCCTGTTCCGCGCTCCTCTCATGAAGAAAAAGCGGCAGTTCCAGGCTCTCGGCAATGTCGAGAATATCCGAAAAACACCGTTTCTGATTTTCCTTAGTGGAGAACATTCTGTCGTAATCCAGGCCAGCCTCCCCCACAGCAGCCACAATTCCGCGGTTGCGCTGAATCAGCTCCAACAGCTGTCTCTTATAATTCTCGTCCCATCTGTCGGCATTGTGCGGGTGAATCCCGCAGGTGCACCATGCATACTCAAATCTGCTTTTTTTCAGATAATCGACCGCTGCCCGGTCTGATTTTAGATCCGTTCCCGTCACGATAAAGCCGACACCGGCTGCAAACGAATCCGCTGCAACCGTTTCCCGGTCTGAATCGAACTGCTTTCCCATCAAATTTAATCCTATATCAATATATTTTAACTCCATGTCGTTCCTTTCGGGAATGATACGGTATCATTCCAATCCTTATCTTTTCGTCAGAGGAAAGCAAAGCTCGAGACCCGGCAGGCAGTTACTTCCATATGTATGTTCCTCCCCCATCATTTTATACACAAATAATCCCAGCCGGAATCCTCGTAAAACTTCAAAAAGCCCGTTACCTCATATTTTTAAATGGTTCATCACTACCGCATTCCTGGCTCAGCGGAAACAGTTCCTGTTCAATCATCTCTTTAAATGAAACATAATAATTTTCAAAGCATTCAAAACACGCCGCATTCTTCGTGCAGTGAAGGCATTCAAAGGATTTCAGCGAGCCGTATTTGTTCAATATAAAACAGCACAGCTGATGGTATGCGCCGCCTAACAGCCAGGTATTGACCCGGAGCAAATCACGCAGGATCTCCTCCTTTGCCTCAATGTCTGCAGGCGTATAAAGGGGGATAAAGATGCTCGGATGAATATAACTGTTGGATCCGCTCTCAACCTGGTCGATTTTAGCCATCTTCTCATCATCAGTAATCCGGCCTAAGCCATGATCTTTTGCGATATCCCTCTTGCTGATGATCGTAAAATCACCTTTAAACGCATATTTCTTATAAAGATCGTCGTATCGGTTATTCTTTTTATCATTCATATACAGCAGAACAGATATATAATTCTCAGCGTTAATCAAATTAAACATGTCAAAAAACGCTTCCACGGAGTTCCTGGTATTTCTCCTGACCGGCAGGAAGCCGAAGCAATCCACATCTACATTGTTCTCTCTCAGATATTTCATATTGGCCTGGAAATTATCTTTTATTAAATAAAACAGCAGATAAATCTCCTCCCGCAGCACTTCCGGATACAGCTTCGCCGTCTTCATAACGGCAAAATCCAGATAGTTCATCAGGTTATATTCATCATAAAATACCGGATTAAAAACGTGCATGGAATCCTCCTGTTGTGGACGATATGGTTAATTATACCATAAATATCCATTTTATGGTTACAAATATGTGCGGTAATGTATAAAAGCGTGCACAAATGTTATTTTTACGCCCCAAATCTGTTCCCTCACCCTATATTATCTGCCGCCTGTACGAAAATATAGCGACAAATTATGTAAAATAGGAATCGACAATTCAACCAGAAATGCATATACTGTACTAACTAACGTTCATGAGGTGCCCCATGCCAGGCGGATGGTCTTATCAGTCATATCTTACGCCATATGACTCCTTCATATTTTTTAACGCAATCGGAAGACATAACGATTTCTTCTATACTCCCATAGCCGTAGCAACGCAGGTAGTAAATGGAACCAATTACAAATTCATGACAATCGCAGAACCGCAGACGGAAGATTTAAACCCACAGTTTGCTGTCGTAGATATTTATCAGCCACTAAACGGTGAAGCGTATGTAACCAGTATAACCATGCTCTAGTTTTTCATAACTGGAGCATTCCTCTTATCCTGAATGGTATACTCAGAACTACCAAAATAAAAAATGCCGGAGTCCTCTAAAAAAGGATTTCCGGTATTTTTTACATTGTAATTTCAGTCAAATTCTCTTCCACAATCCGTATATCTTATCCTCTCACTACACATCCTAACCAGGAGGTGATGAACATGTCCTATATTGCTCCCGCCGTCCAGGCCAAATTCGAGACGCTTTCCATCGATTTGAAAAATGAAATCCTGGAACGGAACGTGCAGATTAACACGATCTACGATCTTATCAACGTTCTGCAGGAAATCGTGAACGAAGGTCAGTAATCATATGATCCGCACCCAGAATCCGGACCGGAACCCCGATAAGCAGTTATCGGCTCCGGTCCGGATTTTTTATACATCTGTTCTGTCAAATCTATCTCAAAAAAGCACAAAACAGGAGGCAAATAAGATTTATAAATCCATCTTGACATTACATAATATGTAACGTTATAATAAAAATAACATATAGTACAAAAAACATCTCTACAAAAGGAAAAACGACACCGCCACGCCCCATCGGAAGATTCTGTTCTTTCGGTCTGCAAAAAGCGGTCTGCCGTAAAGGAGGATCTTATGTCAGAACGAAAAATGATAACACTCGCCACCCGTAAACAAATGGATATCTATATGAACCCGCAGCGTCAGCGCCTTCTAAAGGCCCTGGAAGTAAGCGGTAAGCCCATGACCCCCAAGCAGCTGTCAAATGTCTTAAAGATATCGGCTTCTTCCGTCTCGCTCCATATCAGGAAGCTGGAGGAACTGGGCCTGCTGGAGCTGGACCACACGGAATCCATCCATGGAATCCAGGCGAAATACTATAAAAAGCTTCCGGTCTCCGTCTCCATAGGCGGGAATCTGGATGATGATTTAAGGGAAGAGCGCTTCTATCTGTCGGATTATATCATGACGGAACTCTGGAATGGTTTTAAAGACCGCCTAAAGCGGGCGAAAGATAAGTCTGATGTGATGACGACCGGAGATTTTACCAGCGGAGTCGTCCATTTATCGAAAAAAGATGCGGAGGAGCTGTACCACTTAATCCTGGATTTCACCGATACACACTCGGTTCCGGGCGAAGACACGATTCCCTGGGACTTTGGTCTGGTGGCATATCCCCACAGTCCGCTTCCGGACGACAAGGAGGAGCAGCCATCATGAAACGAAGCCACATCCTGTTATTTGGGGCCAATGCCTTCGGTACCGGACTTCTCGCACCGGTACTCTCCCTCGTGCTCTTAAGCCATGGCGCCACCCTGGAAAACCTGTCGCTGTGCATCGGAATCTTTGCCGTCATGGTCGTCGTACTGGAACTCCCCAGCGGAATTATGGCGGATTTGATCGGAAGGAAACGAATCTACTTACTGTCTGCCTGTTTCATGATGGCAAACTACATCCTCCTTATGTTCAGCAGCCATTTCCTCATGCTGGCCGCCGCGTGCGCCATGCAGGGTATCGGCCGTGCTTTCAGCTCCGGCTCCATCGAGGCTCTGGAGATCGAGACGTATCTCCGGGAGCAGGAGGGCCGGAATCTGGAAAAGATCAACAGCACCATGGCTGTCACCGACAGCGTCGGCCTGGCTCTCGGGTCCATTACCGGCGGTGTCCTGTGATTTCTGGACGGCTCCTATAGTCTTCTCCTGATCCTGGCTCTGGCCATACAGGCGCTCATCCTGTTTCTGGCCGCCTGCTTTGTGAAGGAGCCTGCCCGCAAAAGGAGCCCCCTTTCCCCCGCCCTCCAGTTTAAGGAGCAGCTCCGGGGCCTGTATCACTCCCTCCGAAACAGCCTTTCGGTCATCACCATTGTTCTGATGTCTGCCGCCTACGGGCTACTTCTCTGTACCGTCGAAGTCTACTGGCAGCCGACGCTCAAGACATTTCTCCCCGAGCAGCTGGGATGGATCTTCGGTGTGGTCACCTGCCTGGGCTACTTAGGCGTCACCATCGGCAGTAAAGCGGCCGAGGCAGCCATGCAGTCCAAAAAAGCAGTGCTCACACCACAAAAGAGCTGGCGTACATACTGGATCCTGCGTTTCCTTCTTGTGTTAAGCGTCGCCGCCCTGGGATTTACCCACCGGGTCTGGCTGTTTCTGGCCCTCTTCGTCCTGGTCTACATTGTGTTGGGCGCCGGGAATCTGATTGAAAATACAGTCTTCCACGAGGCCGTCGGCAATGACCAGCGCGCAAGCATGATGTCGGTTCTCTCCCTGTCCCTGCGGGCCGGAGGGCTGGCCGCCTCCGTACTGGGAAGTCTGATCGTAAGCGGTCTTTCCCTGTCGTACGTCTGGCTTCTGTTTCCTCTGTTTTCAGCACTCACCATTGGCGGAATCATGATTTTCCACTACCGGGCCGGAACGCGCCGCCACGCCGCCGAAGCTGGCTGTTAAACCTACATCACCCCGGTTTCCTCCAGCTTGCGCTCGAAGAAATCGTTCATCCTGATCACCTGTTTTCGCAGAACCACGCCCACAAACAGGGAGATGGGCAGATATAAGAGGACCTTTGCCATATCCTCGCGGTATGCATTTCCGTAGATACCGCCGACGCACTCCCTCATGGCGTTAATGGCGTGTGTAAACGGCAGCATCGGATTGACCATACGGAAGAAATGCGGCGTCACCTCGATCGGGAAGGTTCCCCCTGCCCCAGCCACCTGAATAACGAGCAGAACGACCGCCAGGGCCTTCCCCACATCGCCGAAGGAGATGGTGAGCGTGTAGATGATATTGACAAACACCACGCTCGCCAGAACCGCCGCCAGCACGAATTTCGCCGGCTCCAGGCACTGGATCTTCAGCAGGTAAAGGTCTCCCAGCGACACGATTAGCGCCTGCGCCACACCGAACACCATAAAGATGAAGTACCTACCAAAGTATTTTTCATACGCCTTACCGCCATGAATTTTCTCGTCCTCCACGACGCGGCACTTCAAAACAGCCACCAGGACCAGACCTCCCACCCATATGGCGAGAATCGTGTAAAACGGAGTCATGGCCGAACCGTAATTTTCAATGGGATAAATTTGATTCTCCTCCAGATTCACTGGAGATGACAGGAAATCCCCCATGGTCTCCGGATCATTTTTCATGATCTCCACAATCTTGGCCAGCCGCTCGCTCTCCTCCACGGATTCCACCTCATCGATGATGCGGTCCAGTTTTTCCTCACCGGCCGCGATCATGGACGCAGTCTGGTCCAGCGTCTCGATCAGACTGTCAAAGGAACCCGTGGTCTGAGTCAGGGTGCCGTCAATCTGCGGCAGAAGCCCGTTAATACCGACTGCGTAATCGGACGCGGCGGAAATGCTGTCATAAAGACTGTCCATTCCTGCCGTCAGGGCCGGTTTCACCTGGCTGTGATACTGATCCGTAATCCGCGCCCCCTGATCCATCATCTCATCCAGTGATTTCCTGATCTCCTGTCTGGCGTCCTCCGGAAGCTTCCCCGTCCTTAAGACCGTGTCCTCTGCCGTCTCTATCATATGTATCATATTTTTCTGCCTGTCGATCTGGCTGGTAATCATATCGGACAGCACTCCCAGAACCTTTCCCGGTCCGGGAATCTTTTCCTTTAAATTGTTCACCAGATCGAAAAGCTTCTGGTTCACATTCAGCATTGTATTTAAAACGTCAGAGGCCTTGTTTAATTCCCCTGCCGCCGCGTTCGCATCACGGTCCCAACGGTCAATGGCATCGCGGACCGAGCGGTCCACAGAGTCCATCAGGCCATCTTCGATGTCCAGCACATTTCCCACGCTGTCTGTCATGGTGTCGGACAAATCCTCTGAGGTGCGGATGAGACGGCTGGCCTCCGCTCCCGTGTCCTGCCCCGACTTAAGCAGCTCCCTGGAATCCGGAAGCATTGCCTGAACACTGCTTAAAAGACCTTTTCCCGCGGTCAGAGACGATTTTAATGCGCCGACCGAGCTGCCCATTAAAACCAGGTCATTTCTGGCATCCTTCATGGAGGACACCATCTCATCCGCCAGATCCTCCTTCTTCCCTTCCACCGTACCGTAGGTGACATGAAATGCCTTTCCCAGTGCCTCAGAGGAAGCGCTGATCAGGGATTCATTCACCTGCTGCTGGATGGTGCTGACGCCCTTATCCGTTATTTTCGTGGCGATTGCATTTTTCTTTTCATTCACATAGTACTGAAGCGTCGGCTTCTGAACGTTCGACGTAAAGATGCTGGCCGTCTTCTCGCTGAAGTCCTCCGGAATGATGACACAGGCGTAATAACGGCCCGCCTTCACACCCTCCACCGCCTGTTCCTCATCCACAAACTGCCATCCAATCTGATCATTTTCATGGAGATTGGAAATAATCATGTCACCGATGTTTACGGTGGTGTCCAGCTGTTCAATCCGTGTCCCCTGATCCAGACTGGTCACAGCCACCCGGAGCCCCTTCGTATTGCCGTAAGGATCCCAGTTCGCCGCGATGTTGAACCACGCATACAGCGACGGCAGTATCATGATTCCCAGCGCTACGATAACCGCCACCGGATTTTTTCCTATGTTCTTTATATCTCTGAGAAATATGGCCCATATCTGCTTCATCTTTCCAAGCCTCCTTGTTTTGCCCTGAAGTGTGTTTAGAAGTGTGTTTATCTTTTTAAACGTAATGGATTATAGCGGTGTGGAAATTAAAAGTCAATAGGCAGATTGGGGGATGTGTCGTATTCCTGTTTCAGAAGAAAATCGCAGGAGAAAAAAAGAATCCCCGCCGCGCATTCCGATCTGCGAGGCGGAGATTCTTTTCTCTGCTTTTTTATCTGCTTTTTATTTCTGTTTATGTATCATTTTTCTTTTTATTCTATTCGTTCTAACGCTGTTTTTCTTCCGTAGTCGCACCGTGAATCAGAGCGTGTTTGAAAAGTGCTCTAACGCATCATCATGAAAGGAATATTCTGTCCGTTCATGCCGCTGTTCTGATTTCCGCCGCAGCTCTGACCGTTGGTGCAGTTCTGGTTGCCGGAGCAGCTCTGACCGAAGCCGCAGGATCCGTTATCTGCACAACCCTGACCGTAGCCGCAGGATCCGTTGTCCGCACAGCCCTGGCCGTAACCGCAGGATCCGTTACCCGCTAAGTTCTGACCGAGACCGCATCCCAAGCTGCCTCTGCTGCCCGTACCCGCGCCCAGCTGATTTAACATATTTGCCAAATTGCCGGTCTGTCCGCTGCAGTTAGTCATATAACCATTCATACCATTGCCGCCTCCAACTACCTGGATGGTCGCTGCGTGAGCCGTCATCGGTACACTGGCGATGCTCAGTGCGGTTGCTGCTGCCAGAACAAATAATGGTAACTTTCTCATGATAAAGTCCTCCTTGTATATTACAAAATTGTTACATTTCTGTTACAAAATGTATCATAACATACTGGTACCGCTTTATCACTAGGAGAAACATGGCAATTTCCCGCTTACTCTGCCAGCTCCAGTTCATCCATGGCGAGCTTTAAGGCTCCCATGATTCCCTGATTGTCATTCAGGCTTGGAAGAACGATATAGCTGTCCAAATCCTCCAGCTCCTTTGTCTGGATATAGCCGTTTAGCTGGCGCTTCACTTCTTCTCTCACCAACGGCATCATATGCTCCTGATGCATAACGCCTCCGCCCAGAATGATTCTCTGAGGAGACAGGATCACGATGTAATCCACGATGGCCTGACCGATATAGAAGGCCTCCATCTCCCATACTTCCTTCCTGTCTGCAAGCTCGATTCCTTTCTTGCCCCAGCGCTCTTCAATGGCTGGTCCCGCAGCCAGACCTTCCAGACAGTTTCTGTGATACGGGCATTTTCCCGCATACGTGTCGTCCGGATGCTTCGCTAAAAGCACATGGCCGCCTTCCGGATGAAGCATGCCGTGGAGCAGCTTTCCGTTGGAAATGATTCCGGCGCCCACTCCGGTTCCGATGGTAAAGTACACGCTGTTTTCCAGCCCCTTTGTGATGCCCCAGGTCGCCTCACCCAGCGCAGAGCCGTTCACATCCGTGTCGAAGCCAACCGGAACACCCAGCGCCTCTTGGAACGCGCCTACTATATTATAATTGGCCCATTTCAGCTTCGGTGTCGTGGTAATGTATCCGTAGGTCTCTGACTTTCTGTTTAAATCGATGGGACCGAAACAGCCGATTCCCAGCGCTTCGATCTCCTTGTCCTTAAAATATGCAATCAGCTTCGGCATCGTAATCTCCGGTGTCTCCGTCGGAATCGAAACCCGCTCAAATATCTCACCCTGTTCGTTGCCGATGGCACAAACCATCTTTGTTCCGCCTGCCTCTAATGCTCCAAGTCTCATCTCATTACTCCTCCTGTCTGTATTCTTCCTTTATCTGAATCCCGATGTGCCGCAGCTTCCTACAGAGTCCCTGACTCCGGATTGGAACAGATCACCGACATCTTTCCTTCAAATCTCAATTCTCCCGCCCCTGCCGGAACGATAAAATGCTGTCCCGTTTCCAGCGGAATTCCGTTTACATAGCCTTTGCCGCTGATCACGCTGACATTGGCAAAAAACCGGCTGAATTCTCTGGTAAACACGCCGTCGATCTCATACTTGTCCACAGAATAGAACGGACACGTAATGAGGTGCGTGTGCACAGCCCCCGGTATCTTTTCCGTAAAGGTGTCACAGGAGGCCTCTTTAAACGGCGCCTCGATGGTCGCAATACTCTGTTCCACGTGCAGCTGCCTCGGTTTTCCATCGGACAGTCTGTCATAGTCGTAGACACGGTATGTAATATCACTGCTCTGCTGGGTCTCCAGAATCAGAGTCCCGCCCTTGATGGCATGGACGCATCCCGGATTAATCTGGAAGAAGTCGCCCTTCTTTACCGGGACCTTGCGGATAAATTCGTCCCACTGATGGCCGCGGATCATGGCTTCCATCTCCTCATGGCTCCCTGCATGGTGGCCGATGACAATCTCCGTCCCCGGGTCACAGTCCAGAATATACCAGCATTCTGTCTTTCCCAGTGATCCGTCCTCATGAACCTTCGCATACTCGTCATCCGGATGGACCTGAATGCTTAAATCCGCCTTTGCATCAATAATCTTGACGAGAAGAGGGAACTGATCTCCCGGATAATTCCCGAAAAGCTCCGGCTTCTCTTCCCACAGGCTGCTCAGCAGCCGTCCGTCATACATACCGCCGGCGATCCGGCAGTCTCCATTCTTATGGGCGCTCACAGCCCAGCATTCGCCTGTCGTATCACTTGGAATCTCATAGCCGAACACGTCGCGAAGCTTCGTGCCTCCCCATATTGCTTCCTTGAACACAGGTTCCATAAACAGCAGTTCCATATGTTTTCCTCCTTATTATGACTCATTATACCACCCCTCAATGGTGTCTGTCATAGTACCATTTTACTCGAATAAAGGAAAAAGGGAAAGAGGAAATTTCAAATATCGTGAAGAAATTGACAAATAAGGTACGCAGACCCCGGCGGGGCTGCGTACCTTATATTTGTACTTCATTTTCTCCTGCTTCCTGCAGTCTCTTACTTCCCGTAAACTTCAATCTGCGTCAGCGCCGGGAACGGAGACGGATCATCTGCCTTGATCAAATTGCTGAGCTTCAACCAGGTGATTCCCTTTTTCTCAATTCTGAACTCATGAGGCTTCACGCTCTTTTCCATATCCACCACTTCCGTGGTGCCGTCAGAAAAGGTAAATGTCGCCTTTACCCACCAGTTATCATGAGGGAAATCGGCTCTCGTAACGAGAACAATCCTGTCAAAATCCACGGGACGGCCGAATTCCAGGGTCATCTCCGCATCATCCTGACGGTTAATTCCCCAGGACTCATACGGCCATTCACCGTGAGATTCGTTGGAAACCACGCCGTCAATGGCATTGCGCGCTGCGAACACCGCTTCGCCGCGTGTCTCCACATTCGCATACACATGGGGATAACATCCCGGATCGCCGTGCTGGTCCATCACGTTCTTTGCAAGATTGCGGTAAGCCGCGGTCTCATACGCCTCCGCTGTTCTCATGGTCAGATAGTGTTTCTCCCCGGCAAATGATTTTGGATTATAGGAAACCTTCTTCTCATCAAATGGGATCCCATAAACCACTTCGGGCTTCGTGATATAAACAAGCGCCTCGTCCATGGTGTCATCCACACGAACTACGTAGTGCTGGTTCACTGCGTCTGTCGTAAATGTGATGGTATCTCCTTCGCAGTACGCGCCCTCGTAAACGAGAACGGCCCGTTCCTCACCGCAGACAGAGCTTTTTACCGCGCCATTTTCATCTTTTATGGTAATCGATACTTTCGCCATCGTCTATTCCTCCTGTTCAAAATAATCTTTATATTCCACATCGATCTGGTGTTTCATGCGTTTCATGCTGTAATAGAGATGTTCCTTCAGGGAACGCTCCAGTCCGGCAATATCCTTTTTCTCCAGCAGTTCAAAGAGCTCCGTATGCTCCCGTATGATCCTGGTAAAATCCGTCTCTGTAACGAAATCCAGCATACGGAACCGGGTATAGTGAAGCTGCTGCGCCTGAATCATATCCCAGAGCTTCATCTTGTCCGTGGCCCGGAACCAGATAGCGTGCATCTCCGCATCCATGCGGTAGAACTGTTCCGGCTCGAATCCCTTCTCCTGAATGAGGGCCTGCTGCTTTCTGATCATGTAGCGGACCTCCTCCATCCACAGCGGAGTCGCAATGTCCACAAAATCCCGCATGACCATGGTCTCCACCGCCACGCGCATATAGATCATCTGCTTGATATTGCTCAAATTTAAAAGCGTTACCTGAGTGCCGGAATAGGGCACGGAAATGACGAACCCCTGCTCCTGCAGTCTTCTGACCGCGTCTCTCACAGGCGTCCTCGAAACGCCGAAACGCTCGCAGATCTCATTCTCACTGATCATCTGCCCCGGTTTCAGCTCCAGGTCCAGTATCTCCCGCTTTAACGTCTCAAAAACGAGCTCCCCGCGGTTTTTATAGGCTTTCGTCTTCTCTTCCATGGCACCTCTCCGTCATCATTTCTAAAAAACATGCCATGAGCTCTGCCGGAAACAGAATCATGGCATGAATATTCGTTCTTTTATAACCAGGCTTAAGTACACCGGGTGCTCATAGTATAGCATAACCTTTCTTTACGGTCAATTACCGGCTATGCAGCGTTACCGTTCCCGCCGGTCCCTGTTTTCAGTCATTTACTGCGGCTGCTTGCCGATATAAGCCAGGATACCGCCGTCTACGTAGAGAACGTGTCCATTAATGAAATCAGATGCATCGGAAGCTAAGAATACTGCCGGTGCAGCAAGGTCTTCCGCTTCTCCCCAGCGTCCTGCCGGTGTCTTGGAAATGATAAACTGGTCAAATGGGTGTCTGGAGCCATCTGGCTGTGTCTCACGTAACGGAGCAGTCTGAGGAGTCGCTATGTAGCCAGGTCCAATGCCGTTACACTGAATATTGAATTCACCGTATTCAGACGCAATATTCCTGGTCAGCATCTTTAAGCCGCCCTTTGCCGCCGCATAAGCGGATACAGTCTCACGTCCAAGCTCAGACATCATGGAGCAGATGTTGATGATCTTGCCGTGTCCCTTCTTGATCATAGACGGAATAACTGCCTTGGAAACGATAAATGGAGCATTTAAATCAACGTCAATCACCTGTCTGAACTGCTCAGCGGTCATATCACACATCGGGATACGCTTGATAATACCGGCATTGTTCACAAGAATATCAATCACGCCGACTTCGCTCTCGATACGGGCTACCATCTCATTCACAGCAGCCTCATTGGTTACGTCACATACGTAGCCGTGAGCATCGATTCCCTCTTCTTTATAGGAAGCAATTCCCTTATCTACTAATTCCTGCTTGATATCGTTAAACACGATCGTTGCGCCGGCTGCAGCCATTCCCTTTGCCATTGCAAAACCAATTCCGTAGGAAGCACCTGTAATCAGTGCAACTTTTCCGTCCAGCGAAAACTTGTCTGTTAAGTAATCCATGTTCATGATTTGTTTCTCCTTTACTTATTTCTTTTTGGTCTGGTCAGTTATTCCGTCATCCCGGTCTTTTTTCTAAATGTATTCAAATCTTTAAATTTGTATACAGCCTCAATGACTTGTATATAGACTAGCATAATGTATTCAGTTTTACAATGTGCAATATCACCAAACTATATTCCCTTTTTTTGTCATTATTTTTTCTTATCCGGATGATCGGCTCTTGAAAACCTGCGTGTGATGGAAAATTACTTTTCGTCAGCTGTAAGTCACATGTTGTGGGAAATTGAGTCCCAATGGAGGAGGTGCAGCGGGCTGCGCTGACTGTATAGGGGCTTAATATGCTGCGAAGCGGAGTGGGCAGCGGGTGGAATGGATTTTCAGATATGCGCTGGGGAAACGCAGGAAAAAAGCTTTTATAAAACGGCTTATTTCTGCGTTTCATAAAAGCTTTTCTGTTTTTGGCTTTTGGCTTTTGGCCTTTGGCTTTTCTTTTCTTTTTTTCTTTTCTTTTTTCTGTATCCTGTCTCCTGTATCCTGTTTCCACCGGCACTCAATGTGCCGGCGGATTTTATCGTGTCAACGAATATCTGTTTTTACGGGGGGATTAGTGGCAGTTACATCCACATCCGCTTTCATTAGCAGTACCAGGAGCCGTAATCGGCATTACGTTGTTATTATTGCCTGCCCAGAAGCCATCTCTGAAGCCGGTCTCATAACCTGCGTTAAAGCCTGCGGCATAGCCGCGGCGGAACTGGCAGCTGGCCCAGTCATTCGGTCTGCAGCACCAGGAATTATTATTATTGTTGTTATTGTTATTATTTCCCCAGGAAACACATCCACAATTACATCCGCAATTCCATCCACAACCTACATTACATTTATTATTACAACAACACATATGATTGATCTCCTTTAATTTATCAGGTTTGTACTATATCATATGCGAATATACCTTAGATGTGCATAATGGAAACATTCACTGCTGCTTACAGGATAGCCCAAACTCAGACACGGAACATGATTCTGTTTTTGAACTCCTGTGCCTTTCCCTCGTTCCAGTCGTGAACCGGTCTGTAATAACCGGCAATTCTGCTGTAGACCGCGGCGCGGCCCCCGCATTTTGGACACACGTTCTGCCTTCCCGGCAGATATCCGCAGGACTGGCAGATAGAGTAGATCGGCGACAGCGTATAATAAGGAATATCATGACCAGTCGTTATGTCGTGCAGCAGATCCCGCGCCTTCCTCCAGTCGTCAAACTCGCGTTCCATATAAACATGGAACACGGTTCCTGCCGTATAAAGCGGCTGCAGCTGATCCTGATTCATCAGAGCAGCTTCCAGGGAACCATCGTAGTCCGCAGGCAGCTTCGTGCTGTTCGTATAATACGGCGCATCTCCTTCGTGACCTGCCGTCCTGATTCCAGGAAATTTCTCCTTATCCAGCATGGCGAAACGGTAGGTAGCCGACTCAGCCGGCGTCGCCTCAAGACCGTAGAGATCCCCGTATTCCAGCTGGTATCCCACGATCTTTTCCTTCATATGATTTAACATGGCAGCGGCAAACTGCCTCGTCTTCTCTGATTCCATGCCCTCTCCCAGCCACGGTGCATTCAGGCCGGCCTCATTCATCCCGATAATGCCGATGGACGAAAGATGGTTGCTGAAATCAGACAGATAGCAGGCCGTATATGGGTACAGGCCATTCTTCAGCAAATTGGAGATCACCTCACGTTTCGTCCGCAGGGAACGCGCCGCCAGATCCATCTTCTCATCCAGTTTCTCATAGAAATCCGCCTCATTCTTTGACTGATACGCAATCCTTGGCAAATTGATCGTAACCACGCCGATCGATCCCGTATGTTCCCCATATCCGAAGAAACCGCCTGCTTTGCTGCGCAGCTCATGTAAATCAGGAGTTACCCCGTCATAGGAAATTCTCACATCTCCCGGTGTCAGTCCGCTGCGGACGTAATTCGTAAAATACGGCGTACCGTAGTGGGAAGCCAGCGAAAACAAAAGCCGGTTTCTCTCATTATCAGACCAGTCGAAGTCCGGAGTCAGCCCATAGGACGGGATCGGATACTGAAAACCGAGTCCGCTGGCATCGCCCTCCAGCATAGTCTCCAGAAATGCCCGGTCCACCATATCCAATTCCGCCTGGCACTCCCCATACGTGAAATCCATCTCCTGTCCACCCACGATGGCCTTCTGCGATGCCATATCCTCCGGAACCATCAAATCCAGGGAAATATGGGAAAATGGTGCCTGAGTCCCCCATCTGCTCGGCGTATTTACGCCAAAGACAAATGCCTCCATACACTTTTTCACCCGGTCATACGAGAGGTTGTCCGCCTTGACAAAAGGCGCCAGATACGTATCAAAAGAAGAAAATGACTGGGACGCCGCCCATTCATTCTGCATAATTCCCAGGAAATTAACCATCTGATTGCAGAGCGTGGCCAGATGCTTCGCCGGAGATGCCGTAATCTTTCCAGTAATTCCGCCGAGCCCGTCCATCAGAAGCCTCTTTAAAGACCAGCCACAGCTATAACCGGTCAGCATGGACAGGTCATGAATATGAAGATCACCGCCTATATAAGCCTCGGAAATTTCCTTATCATAGATTTCCGTCAGCCAGTAATTGGTCGTAACCGCGCCTGAGTTATTTAAAATAAGACCGCCCACGGAGTATGTGACCGTAGAGTTCTCCTTCACCCGCCAGTCTTCCACCTTCACATAGTTGTCCACCACATCTTTATAATCCAGCGTTGTCTTACCGAGATTCCTGATCTTCTCCCGCTGTTTCCTATATAATATGTATGCCTTCGCCACGTCCGTATAGCCGGCTTCCTCCAGCACCTTCTCCACGCTGTCCTGGATATCCTCGACAGCAATCTGGTCGCCCTTCATCTTCCCCTGAAAATCAGACGTCACTCTGATCGACAGCAGTTCCACAATATCCTCCGTATAAAATTTCCCCGTTGCCTTAAACGCCTTCCTTATAGCTTCGGAGATCTTTTCCAGATGAAATTCTACGATTGCCCCATCACGTTTTGCTACTAAAATCATGCCTGTCCCCTCTTTCCTTGTGTCTCATTTGCTCTTACAATACTCTTACAAATATACCAGATTTCCCGTGAAGTCACAACATGCAATAAGCCGAAATACTGTATACACAATATCTTGAGTAAAGGTTTCAACTGCTAACCTGATGCTTGTCCCAATTCAAATGTACACATTTTTTTCATAATTTCATCAAAGAATCTTCACATATCCCATGTATAGTAATACATGTAACAGAGAAAAACCAAACAAAACTTTTTTTCATACTCTGGCCGGCAAGAATCCCCCTCTTGCCGGCCCCTCCCTTTTTATCAGCAATTATTCTTTACATCAAAGCTGGGATTGAAAGCATAAAAATTCTTACTGTCTAAATTATCCTGGGTAATCCGCAGCGCCTCACCAAATCTCTGGAAATGCACAATTTCTCTTTCCCTTAAGTAACGGATGGGGTCACAAACATCCGGATCGGTCACTACGCGCAGAATATTGTCGTAGGTGCTCCGTGCCTTTTGTTCTGCCGCCATATCCTCTACCAGATCGGTGATCGGATCGCCTTTCGACTGAAACTCGCAGGCATTAAACGGAATTCCGCCTGCGGCCTGCGGCCAGATACCCGTAGTGTGATCAATGTAATAAGGGCCAAAACCTGATTCCACGATCTGCTCCGGCGTTAAGTTTCTGGTGAGCTGATGAACGATTGTCGCTACAATCTCAAGATGAGCGAGTTCCTCTGTTCCAATATCCGTGAGGAGTCCCTTGCACTCCTTATATGGCATGGCGTAGCGCTGGGATAAGTAGCGCATGGAGGCACCCATTTCGCCGTCTGGCCCACCATACTGACTCATAATAAACGTCGCCATTTTCGGATTCGGTGTTGTAATATTTACCGGATACTGTAATCTCTTTTCATATCTCCACATCAGCCGCACTCTCCTTCCCAAGGCCACGGATTGTTGACCCAGGTCCAGTAATTATCGGACCGGACTTCGTCAAACATCAGCGGGCCGCACTGAGCCTCATAGGCATCCATTGCCTGTTTCCGTAAATCTGATACATATTGATAGTAATTCAGCGCATCCTGATCACTGGGATGAGTATCCAAATAGAGAATCACATCGTCCATAGCGAAGCTCGCCTCATAGACTGCTTGAAGCAGAGCGCTGCAGTTCATATCGGTATTTGCCATTATCTGCACCTCCCCATGGAAAACGGTTTATCCAAATCCGGGAAAATTGTCCCTCTGTTCATTGCTTTTTCAACCGGATAGACCTGCTGCCAGCGCTGCCACGGAACGTATGCCATGCCTACCGGAAACTGATCGATATCACAGGATGAGTTCATAGAAGAGGAATTCGTCGGCATTTCTGGACGAACGGCTGATTCACGGCCTGACATTACCTCCCGGCGGGCAACCATACCTGAGTCCATCGGTGCATTCGACTGCGGCATTGCGCCACGCCCCATCGGCATTTCCGGCTGCATCATCGATCCGCGATCCATCGGCATCTCCGGCAGCATCACCGCGCCACGCCCCAACGG
>NZ_JBKVCZ010000094.1:0-27730 GCF_046966825.1 Hungatella sp.
GCCAATGAACCGGCTTTTGCATCTCCCATCATAAAGGCCAATGAGCCGTGCGTGACAGAGACGGTATACCGCTTTAAAAGCCAGGGGCTGGAACAGGGTGGAGAAGGCAGATGAAGAAGAGAAGACCGGCCGTCACGTTAAAGGATATTGCTGCGAAGACCGGTTACAGCGTCAATACGGTTTCAAGGGCGCTGAGGGATAAAGACGATATCGCAGCCCCGACAAGAGAGATGATTCAGAAGACTGCGCAGGAAATGGGACATGTAAGCAACACGCTGGCGGCTTCCCTGCGTCTGGGATATACGAATACCATCGCGGTGATTTTAGGAGACATCTCCAATCCTCATTTTTCCATTATGATGAAGGAGATCGAGGGCTATGCGTGGAAAGCCGGATACACCTCTATTCTGTTTAACACCAATGAAAATGAGGAGCTGGAGCTGGCGGCGATTCAGTCCGCCCTCAATAAAAATGTGGATGGCATTATCATCTGTCCGGCGCAGAAGACACCGTACAACTTAACTTATTTAAAAGAGTCGGGCGTTCCCTTTGTGCTGATCGGGCGCCGTGACGAGGCATACAGCTACGTGGTCTGCAACGATGAACTGGGCGGGTATCAGGCGACGAAGGAATTACTCTCGGCCGGCCACCGGGATATTCTGCTCCTTCATGGAGCCACCTATATATCCAGCGCCAGAGAGCGTCTGGAAGGCTACTGCCGGGCGTTTCGCGAGGCGGGGGTTCCCGTGAATGAGCGGCTGATCCGCCAGGTTCCGGTGGTTTCCGACGGATGCGAGGCTGTTTTGACGGACCTGGAGAACGAGGGACAGGAGTATACTGCGATCTTTGCCTTTAGCGACATGCTGGCCTGGGAGGCCTGGTGCTGTCTGTTAAAACGCGGCAAAATGGTGCCAGAGGACTGTTCCATCATTGGCTTCGACCATATTGAGTCGCGGTTAAAGCTGCCCCTGGGCCTGACCTCTGTCAGCTCCTATAAGGGCAGGATGTCCGCCATGGCCGCACAGATTCTGGTGGAACAGATACAGGGAAGTGCAGAGATCAGGCAGGCGGTGATCGATACAGCGATTGCGGCTGGCGAGACGGTCAGAAATAGAAACGAGTATAATTAGACGAGGACAAATAAATGGGGATTATGCATTCGGAATACAGAGACAGAATCAATCATTGGATCAGGACCCTGAAGGAAGATTTTTATACCCCGGCAGGTACGCTTGACTGGGAAGTATTTAAGACGATGGAGCAGCTGAGCTTCGAGGAAGCCGGCGAAAGAACGTATGAGAGGGTGGATCCCGGCTATACCTGGGGAGATACCTACGAATATGCCTGGTTCCGTACAAAACTTACGCTGCCGGAAGAGACTGCCGGAAAGAGAATTGTACTGAACTTATGTTCGGGCGGAGAATCTACGGTGTTTGTGAATGGCTCAGCGTTTGGCACGTACCGGGCTGACTGGGTGAAACAGCCCCACCATTTTCTGGTGGATAATACACTGACCCGGGAGGCGAAACCGGGAGACGTATTTGAGATCTGCATGGAGACATACGCCGGCC
This sequence comes from Hungatella sp., assembly GCF_046966825.1. Taxonomy (NCBI): domain Bacteria; kingdom Bacillati; phylum Bacillota; class Clostridia; order Lachnospirales; family Lachnospiraceae; genus Hungatella; species Hungatella sp. The sequence continues at coordinate 1,572 of NZ_JBKVCZ010000094.1, forward strand.
ATTTCTACGCAGAAGCCCAGGACAGCGGCTGTTCCACCGGTCCGGTTCTTCCCGGACTTTACAGGGACGAGCTGGCTGAGGGAGCCAAAAGGACGCTGGGAGAAGGAACCTATGGAATCTGGGATGAAGACGCATACCAGCTTTTTATGGATGTGGAGACACTTTCCAGCCTTCTTAAGACCCTGGATGAGGATTCCCTGCGGGCGGCCAGAGTCGCGGAGGCGCTGGAACAATTCACACTGCTTGTGGATTTCGAGCAGGAGAAGGCGGCCAGGAGCCGGGATTACCGGAAAGCCCGCGCCATGCTGGAGCCAGTGCTTTCCGCTGTCAATGGATCCACGATGCCGGTATTTTCTGCGATAGGAAACGCCCATCTCGATCTGGCATGGCTGTGGCCCATGGCGGAGACCTACCGGAAGACGGCCAGGACGTTTGCGGCTCAGCTGCGTCTGATGGAGGAGTATAAAGATTATAAATTTATCCAGAGCCAGCCGGCGTGTTATGAGATGTGCCGGAAATACTACCCGGAGCTGTTTGAGGAGATCCGAAAAGCAGTGAAAAACGGCCAATGGATCGCTGAAGGAGCCATGTGGGTGGAGCCGGATACGAATATGGCGGGCGGTGAGGCACTGATCCGCCAGCTTCTGTACGGCAAGGCATACTATAAAGAAATGTTTGACGTGGACAGCAAGATGCTCTGGCTGCCGGATACCTTTGGATACACTGCGGCGCTTCCTCAGATTCTGAGAAAATGCGGCGTCGATTATCTGGTCACGCAGAAGATCTTCTGGTCCTACAACGAAGGCGAGCAGTTCCCCTACCACTATTTTTCATGGAGAGGAATGGACGGAAGCGAGATAGAAGCCTTCCTTCCTACCAACTACACGTATTATACGTCCCCGGAGGAGATGAACACCGTGTGGAAGAAGCGGGTTCAGAAGCGGGATCTGGATACGTTCCTGATTCCGTTCGGCTACGGAGACGGGGGCGGCGGTCCGACCAGAGATCACATCGAGTTCATAGAGCGTCAGAAGGATTTAGAGGGCGGTGTCCGCATCGAGATGGAGAACCCGGTCGATTACTTTGAACGCATGGAGAGCCGGGGCGGCCCGGCAAATACGTATGTGGGAGAGCTGTATTTTACGGCCCACCGCGGCACCTACACTTCACAGGCCGCTATCAAGAAATGGAACCGGAGAGCAGAACTCACCATGAGAGACTTAGAACTGTGGGCGTCCGCCGCCGCATCCATGGCAGCAGGGCACGGCAAAGAGAGTGTTTTCGGGAATAATACGGAAAATGCTGCGGGCAGCGCGTACCAGTATCCCGCAGAGCAGACGGAACGCTTATGGAAGGAAACACTGCTGAACCAGTTCCATGATATTCTCCCCGGCTCCAGTATTCACCGTGTATATGAGGAAGCGGAACGGTCTCTTGGCCGCGTCTGCGAGGAAGCGGAAAAACTCTGTGGAGAAGCGGTTTCAAGTCTGATAGAAGAGGGCGATGGAATTACCGTGTTTAACTCCCTTTCCTTCCCGCGCATCTGCCTGATTGATGTTCCGGAGAAGTACGAAAAAGGCTGCAGGACTCTGGAGGGAGAGGCAGTCCCTGTGTATACCGATGGAAAAACAGTTACCGCCAGAGTGGCAGTCCCCCCGATGGGTGCGGTTACGGTTATTCCGTGCGAAAATGAAGAGACGATACCTGGGGCGGTGAAAGAGGCAGCACCCGCGGCGATGAAAGAGACCGGATCCGTTCCGGCCCCATCCTCAACTCTGGCCGTAGTCATACCACAGGGGGACGGCTTCGTGATGGAAAATGACCGGCTCCGGGTAACCGTTGCCTCCAACGCGGAGATCACCTCCTATGTGCTGAAGGAGAGCGGAAGAGAATTTGCCAGGACACCGATGAACCATTTCCGCCTGTTTAAAGACGTGCCGAGGAAATTCGACGCCTGGGATATCGATTCCAATTATGCGGAACAGGAAATCGAGGGCGCCTTCGATGTGCACGTAGAGATTGTCTGCGCCGCAGGCGCCAGAGCAGTCCTGAGGGCGGCAGGAAAGATTGGCAGTTCTTCGTTCAGTCAGGATATCACTCTGGCAGTGGGAGAAAGCAGGGTAGAATTTGCGACAGAAGTTGACTGGCGTGAACTGCACAGGCTGTTGAAGGTCAGTTTCCCTACTGTTTTATATGGAGAGTATGGGATCAATGAGATGCAGTTTGGCTATGTGGAGCGCCCGATGCACCGGTCCAGGGCGTATGATAAAGACCGGTTCGAGGTGTGCAACCACCGGTACAGCGCTGTGTGCGACGGCGGCAATGGCTTTGCTGTCTTAAATGACTGTAAGTACGGAATCAGCATGGAGGACGGAGCACTGGAGCTGACGCTTCTCCGCGCGGGAGCCTGCCCGGATATGCGGGCGGATAACCGGATTCATACCTTTACGTATGGAGCGGCGGCATGGAATGGAAGCTTCCAGGAGAGCGATGTGGTCAGACAGGGGTATGAGATGAATGTAGCACCTCTTGTCGTAAACGGAAGAACAGATACCTTCTCATTGGCAGATACCGGATCAGACCACGTGGTGATCGAGGCCGTGAAGCTGGCAGAGGACGGAAGCGGAGATGTGGTTTTCCGGCTTTATGAATGCAAGAAACGGATGGATTCGGCAGCTGTAAAGATCAATCTTCCGGTGAAATCCGCATGGCTGTGCGATATGCTGGAGAATAAGGAAGAGGAAGCCGCCGTGACGGACGGCGTCATCAATCTGGACTTCAAGGCATTTGAGATAAAAACAGTGAGAATTGCTTTAAAATAACGGAGACCTTGAGATCGGGGCCGGAATGCAGTAAGATGCATTCTGGCCTCGATGATTGTTTTCCGGCGGCCTGTATGATATAATTTCTCAATAAAGCGGTAGGAGGCATCTTATGACGATTCAACAGCTCCAGTACGTATTGGAAATCAGCAGGACAGGTTCCGTATCGAAGGCGGCAAAGACGCTCTACCTTTCCCAGCCCAACTTAAGCAACGCCATTAAGAACCTGGAAAATGAGCTTGGAATTACCATATTTGAACGGACACCCATGGGGATGCAGCTGACGGCCAGCGGGATGAAGCTGGCGAAAAAGGCCACCTCCATCATGGCGGATATTCAGGAGATTACCAGCGGGATAAGCGCGGAAGAGGACTGTCTGTTCCGGCTCGTATACCCCCGTTACGTGCCTGCCTTCGAGGCCTTCTGGGATTTGTGCACGGATTACCAGGAGATGGCTCATCTTCATTTTTCCTGTTATATCGGCGACGGTGAGAAACAGGTGGAGGCGCTCTACAGAAATCTCTGTGACCTGGTAATCTATCTGGAGACAGGATCCTCCAGCTTTGCAAGGCTCTGTTCCGATCTTCACGTGAAATTTGTAAAGCTGAAGGATGTGTGCTTCTATGTGCAGCTGGCTGAAAACCATCCGCTGCTCCAGAAGCCGCATTTTGATATCGAAGAGCTGAAAAACTATCCCTATGTGGCGTTTTCGGATATCTATGAGAGAGATGCCAACTGGATGCCCTGGCAGGATATTGTTAATCCGAACCGGCTGATCTGCGTCCAGTCCACATCCTCCCGGGTATCGCTGGTCTCCAATTCCCTGGCGTTCAGCATCGTGCTGCCTCATTCGGAGGAGTATAACCGCGCCCATCACGTAGTCAGCATACCCTTTGACAACCGCCAGCTGGAACTGGGATACCTCTATCCCATGGACCGTGGTTTGAGCGATTATGCCAAAGAGTATCTGGAGTATTTTAAGAAGAGAATCAATTTTTAATTATGAAAACGTTTATAAAACACTTATAAAATCACTCATAAAATCACTCATAAAAACGCTGTGCAGAGACTGTCTGCCGGCGTTTTTATTTTATAAAAATCCAGCCTGTAATACAATGATTTTCAATATTATTTAATATCACCATATAGATTGTTTATATATCTCCATAAATGAATCATATTTCCTTCTGGACCCGAGTATCTGATAATATTAACTATAACAAATGCACAGAAGGAGAGGGAAAATGGAAGAAAAACAATTCATTCATGACATTGTGGCAGAAAAGGCAGATATCATTGCCGGAATCAACCGGGCTGTATGGGATTATGCGGAGTTTGGTTATCAGGAAGATCAGAGTGCGGAAAAGATCAAGGCGGTTTTAAGACAGGAAGGCTTTGAGGTGGAAGAAGGAGTGGCGAAGATCCCTACCGCATTTGTGGGGAGATACGGAAGCGGTAAGCCTGTCATTGGAATTTTGGCCGAGTATGATGCTTTACCGGATTTAAGCCAGAAAGCCGGATGTGCAAAGCCATGTCCCATCGAAGGGAAAAAGTACGGACATGGATGCGGCCACAGCGCCCTGGGGGCAGGGGCCGCAGGGGCAGCGATTGCGGTGAAGGAGTATTTACAGAGGACTGGAGTGACGGGAACCGTGGAATTATACGGATGTCCGGCCGAGGAGACTGGATTCGGCAAGGCATTTATGGTAAAGGAGCACTGCTTTGACGGCATCGATGCGGCGTTCAGCTGGCATCCGATGGACGGCAACATGTCCATGTCGGTGAGAACGGTAGCTTATTATAAGGTCCGGTTCGATTTTAAAGGGACGACCGCCCACGCGGGAGCGGCTCCGGAGCTGGGGCGCAGCGCACTGGATGCCTGTGAACTGATGAATGTGGGTGTGAATTACCTGCGGGAACACATTATTTCCGACGCCCGCGTGCACTATGCGTACTTAGACTGCGGCGGGCAGGCTCCCAACATTGTACCGGATCACGCCTCACTTCTATACTTTATCCGTGCTCCAAAGCTCGTTCAGAGCGGGGAGATCCTGGAACGCATGAGAAAGATCGCGGAAGGGGCCGCGCTGATGACAGAGACGAAGGTAAGCATCAAGGTCCTGGGTGGCTTAAGCGACACAATTCCCAATCCAACGCTTTCCCAGCTTCTATCCGATGCCTATCTGGAAACCGGCGCCCCGGATTTTGGGGAAGAGGAATTCGCCATTGCGAGAGACTTCCTGGCCGCCATGCCGCAGGAGCAGAGAGAGCGGGTGGTGAAAAACGGAGCAAAGCAGAACGGAATCAGCGAGGAAGAATTTGCGCAGCGGCCTCTCAATTCCTTTATTATGCCTTACACGCCTGCCATGAGAGACAAAGTGATGACCGGCTCCAGTGACGTGGGAGACGTGAGCTATCAGGTACCGACCGCTCAGATTACGGCGGCGACGGGAATCCCGGAGACTGGCGCGCATACGTGGCAGATGACGGCGCAGGTAGGAACCTCCATCGGTGATAAGGCCAGCCAGGCGGTAGCGCGTGCGATTGCCCTGGCCTGTGCGAAGATCTATGGAAATCCGGAGATTCTGGATACAGCAAAGAAGGAACTGGAGGAGGAAACCGGAGGCGTATACCTTTCACCGATTCCCGAAGGAGTCCAGCCAGGAGCGATTTCCTAACCAGAAGAGAGTTCCTGACCGGGGGATGATCCCTACCATATAAAAAGGAGAAAAGAATCATGACATTTAACGAAATAATGAACAGTCCGCTTCTCTACGCGTTAGTCGGGGCGGGAATCGTATATATCCTGATATTCTGCGTAATTACACTGAGAAAAGCATACCGTCACGGTCTGGAAATCGGCCTGACAAAAGAGAAACTGAAGACGGCTATTACCTCATCGGCCATCTATTCCATCGTCCCCTCCATTTCCATCGTCATCGGTCTGTTCAGTCTTGCGGCTGTTCTGGGGGTCCCGTGGTCATGGTTCCGCTTATCCGTGGTAGGCTCCGTTACGTATGAACTGATGGCGGCCGACATGGTAGCCACGGGAGCCGGCTATGAATCCATCGCTGCGCTTAACGCGGCGGGAGATGCCTCCATCGTCGGTACCGTCATGTTTGTTATGAGTATCTGTATTCTGGGCGGAATTGTCGGCGTCCTGATTTTTGGAAAACGTGTGCAGACCAGTCTGCAGAAGGCGAAAAACACACATGGAGCGATGGGCGCTCTCCTGACAGGCGTACTGTCACTGGCTATCATCGAAGCATTCCTTCCGATTCAGATCATGAAGGGACCGGTCTATCTGGCGGTAGTCGTTACCTCCTGCGTGATCGTCATGATACATATGGCTGTTATTAAGAAATTTAAGATTCTCTGGCTGCGAAATTTCGTCATGGCAGATACACTTTTGCTGGGCATGGCGTCGTCCCTTGTGTGGGTCAGGATACTTGGTTAATGGGGAGAAGGAAAGGAAGGTATTATCATGGATAAAAATTACGAGACAAGCATCCACCGGATCGGGCGTATCGGCGTCATCATAGCAATCGTATTTATGCTGGGAATTCCTGCGGTCATATCCACGGTCTATGGCGTATGGCCGGAGAGCATCGGACAGATATTTGCGGTGGGAGGCGGACTGCTGGCGGTCTTTCTGCCCACAAATATAGCAGAGGTACTGAGCTACACGCCGATCCTGGGCTCCTCCGCGTACTTAACCTTTTTAACCGGAAATGTTATGAACTTAAAGATACCGGTAGTCATCAACGCCCAGGTGCTCACAGACACCTCGCAGGGCACGGATGAGGGAGACACGATTGCGACGATCGGCGTTGCGGTTTCCTCCATTGTTACCACACTGATTATTGTGCTGGGAGTCATACTTCTTGTACCGCTCCGTCCGCTGCTTACGAGTCCGGCTGTTCAGACGGCGACTCAGTACCTGCTTCCTGCACTGTTCGGCGGAATTCTCTTAAGCTTTGTCAACGACGACTGCGGAGAATACGTGGCAAAGGGAAAATCACTCACCATGATCTTTCCGTTGATTCTGGTGTTTGTCATCAATGCATTTTACCCGCTGGGAGGAAAAGAGGGATTCGTAGTACTTTTGTGTATGGGTGTCACAGTCGTCTGTGCCCTGGTGATGTATAAGGCAGGGATTATCAAAATGACGCTGAAGAGCGAATTAAAGGCCCGAAAGAAAAATTAATGGAAAAGCAGGGAAGTGAATAATACCCTGATTAAAAAAGAGGAATGTCCACTCATTCGATTGAGTAGGCATTCCTCTTTTTTGGGAGATATACTATATTTTTGTCTATTTTGTACAATTATTACTCTGTATATCGTATATCCTTCACATAGACATCATATCATCTGCATGCTATGATAGGATCAAACAAAAGGTAATACCTATTACCTAATACCAATATGCAGGAGGATTTTATATGAGTTACCAGAGCCATGAATACTACTTAAGACGTGCAATCGAGATATCCAGGGAGGCCCGCGCTGCGGGCAACACGCCCTTCGGAGCGCTTTTAGTGAACAAGGATGGGGACATTGTGATGGAACAGGGGAATATTGAAATCACAGACAAAATCTGTACAGGTCATGCGGAAGCAACTTTGGCTGCACGTGCATCCCATGAATTTACAAAGGATTTTCTCTGGGACTGTACCTTATATACCACAGCGGAACCATGCGCAATGTGTGCCGGCGCCATCTACTGGGCTAATATCGGCCGCGTAGTTTATGGCATGACCGAGCGCCGTTTGCTGGAGCTGACTGGCAGCAATGAGCAGAATCCAACCTTTGACCTTCCCTGCCGTGAAGTATTTGCCCGGGGACAAAAGGCAATTGAGGTGGTCGGACCTGTTCCGGAAGTGGAAGTAGATGCAGCCAAAGTTCATGAAGGCTATTGGGACTAGCAGGAGGACTTTATATGGATATGTTTTCTGAGAAAATAAGCCCTGGCAAGAACCTGTTGGTAGGCTTCCAGCATGTGTTAGCCATGTGCCCCGGAACCATAGCGGTTCCTCTTATCATGGGCGGCGCCATGGGGCTGGATGCCAGGACCACTGCGTTTCTGGTATCAGCCAACCTTTTTACCAGCGGAATTGCCATTCTGATCCAGGTATTTGGTTTGAGCAAATACATAGGCTCCAGATACCCGATCATTCTGGGCTCCTCCTTTGCACCTCTGGCTCCCATGATCATGATTGGCAATACTTACGGCCTTCCCACCCTGTTTGGAGCCATTATGGTATCCGGTGTCCTGATTTTTCTTCTTTCCTTTTTCCTGGATAAGATTCTTATGCTGTTTCCGCCGGTGGTCGTTGGTACTTTCGTTACACTGATCGGCGTCAGCCTGGCCCCTACGGCTATCCAGGATCTGGCCGGCGGAACCGGCAGCAGTACTTACGGATCGGTGCAGAATCTGCTGCTGGGATTTGGCGTTTTAATCTTTATCATCCTGGTGGAGAAGTTCGGCAAAGGAATCTGGCGGGCTATGTCTCTTCTGTTGGGGATTATCGGCGGAACAGTGGTCGGGGCTTTCCTGGGAATGGTGGATATAACACCGATTCAGGAGGCAAGTGCATTCCAGCTGGTGACACCCTTTTACTTTGGTACACCGCAGTTTGAGGCGGGGTCCATATTGATTATGACCATTTTCTGTATCATAAATATGATTCAGTGCATTGGCGTCTTCTCCGTATTGGATGAGATCGCCGGAACGCATACAGACAATGCCACTAAGATTAAAGGCATCAAGGCGCAGGCAGTTTCACAGGTTATTACAGGAGCCTTTAACTCTGTCCCCTCCACCATGTTCAATGAAAATGTCAGCCTGATCGACCTCACAAAGATAAAAAGCCGCTCGGTAATTGCGACGGCCGGAGTGATGATGCTTCTTCTTGGTATATTCCCCAAGGTCTCTGCGGTGATAACGGTTGTTCCGAAGGCAGTTCTGGGAGGAGCCACCCTGGCTCTGTTTGGCGTCATTACTTCGTCAGGAATCTCCATACTGTCCAAACTGAATTTCTTTGAAAACAATAATTTTACGATTGTAGGAACCAGTATTGCCATCGGCGTTGGTGCCACCTTCGCCTCAGATATCTTTGCAGGTCTTCCCTCCACGCTCAGCATGATCTGCAGCAATGGTCTTTTTATGGTAAGCGCCAGCGCCATTCTTCTAAATCTTCTTTTAAATGGAAGCAAGGGCTTGAAACGTTGACAAAGAGCCTCCCACCAACTATGATTAAAGAAAAAGGCAGGAGGCTATCACATGGAGTACCAGAAGCTGAACACACTGACACTTTCCGAGCAGGCAAAGCGTGAAATACATAAATATATCAAGAACATGGACCTTTCCCGTAATAATAAGCTTCCCAGAGAAGAGGTGATGGCTGAGATGATCGGTGTCAGCCGCATCACCATACGACAGGCATTCAATGACCTGGCCTCAGAGGGCATTATCTTTCGCCGCCAGGGAAAAGGCACTTTTGTAAACGTAGATTCTCTCAATATTAAGGTTAAATTCAATCCCTGTATGGAATTTACTCAAATGATTGAGAACAGTGGATATACACCTTCTGTCAGGCTGCTGAACATTCAGAAAATCGACCGGGATGAAGCCATTTGTCAGCAGCTGCAGATGGAGAGCGGTGAACAGCTCGTAGTAGCAGAGAAGATGTTTCTGGCCGATGATACGGTATGTGCTTTCTGCCGTGATTATTTTAGTTTATCTCTCATCGGAGGGGAAGAGGCATTTCGTGAATTCAGCAAATATGAGAATTCCATTTTTCAATACATCTACAATCTTTCCGGTGAAAAAATCGAATGGGATAAAGTGGAGATCGATACCATTCTGACGACAGAGATCGAAGGGCTGGACCAATATGCAGATATGAATCAGCTGGGCTGCAAACCTTTTTTATACTTGAAGGGAATAAACTACAGTTCATCGGATCGGCCTCTGATTCATGCCAATGAGTATATAAACACGGCCATTATAAAGTTTAATATGATACGGCAGAAAAATATACGGTACTAAAAAAAGAGGAATTTCGACTCAATGAAATGAGCTGAAATTCCTCTTTTCTATTCCATATTTATTCGGATTCCCGTTCCACCTTGATTTCCCAATGGATCAGGAATGTCAGCGCCGCCCTTAGGGCGATAATCGCGGCCACCACGGCCACTTCCGACAGCTGGCGGACCACTACGGTACGCAGGATCTCGCTTCCCAGCTTAAATTCCAGCCCCAAAGCCATGCCCTGAGCCAGATTCAGACGAATGGAGGGATTTCTCTTCACGGAATCATAAATCCCGCGGAGCCCTGCCGCGATGATAACCAGAACTCCCATAAATTCGAACAGGAGAATGGTGATATCGACCACCTGCTGTAAAATTGTTTCTAATGCGTTTACCACGATACGTCCTCCTGACTGCGGCGGGTACTGTCATGCGTAAGCGATGCAGCCCTAATTCGATTTCACTTCTTTCCAGTATTCATTATAAATAGAATCTACATCGGTTCCAAGATACTGAAAGACTTCGCAGTTTTTCAGAGAGTCCGTATCCGGGAATACAGCCTTGTTGTTCTGAAGATCAGAATCAAGCAGATCAAAGGCGCCCTTGTTCGGTGTCGGGTAGGTGATGTATTCAAAATTCTTCTTGGCGATATCCGGGCGGCAGAGGAAATTAATCCATTTCTCTGCATTTTCTTTATTCGGAGCGTTGGCCGGGATTACCCAGGAATCCAGCCAGAGATTGGTTCCCTCCTCGGGGATTACGTATTCCAGCGAGTAATCCAGTCCGAGATCGGCCACCTCCTGCTGAATGTAAAGCATTTCACCGGAGTAGATGACGCCCATGGCAGCTTCGCCGCCGATCATCTTGTCGCGGACCTGATCGATCACATACGCCTGAACCAGAGGCTTCTGCTTGATCAGTAAGTCTCTCGCCTCGGCGATTTCCGCCTCATTGGTAGTATTCATCGAGTAGCCCAGAGATTTTAGAGCCACCATGAAGGCGTCGCGGACGCTGTCCTGCATCAGGATATTGTCCTTAAATTTCTCATCCCATAGATCGGACCACTTCGTTGGTGCATCCTCCGGGGCCACCATGCTGGTGTTATAGAGAATACCCACGGTACCCCAGCAGTAAGGAACGGAATACTTGTTTTCCGGGTCAAAGCTCCTGGACATATCCATATACTTGGAATCAATTTCCTTAATGTTCGGAATATTGTCAAAATTGATTTCAGCAAGCATGTTATTCTCGATCATCTTCTGAATCATATAATCGGATGGGCAGACTGCGTCGTATTTCACGCCGCCGGCTTCAATGACGGGATACATCTCTTCATTCGTCTCGAACATATCGTAGATGACATCAATCCCGGTCTCCTCCTTAAACTGGGCGATGACGTCCTCATCGATATACTCCCCCCAGTTGTAAACGTAAACTTCTCCGGCGCCTCCTGCTTTTTCGGCAGATTTGCCGCAGCCGCTCATGGTGACGGCGGATAATGCGGCCACGGCCGCAACGGCCATGATGGAACAAACCCTTTTTTTCATAATCTGTCTCCTTTTAAATAATCTTAATGTTTCTTCCGTTTCGGTGCAAAATTTGTAATCAGTAAGAGGATCAGCACCGTTAAGAAGATGATAGTGGACAGCGCGTACATGGAGGGCTTGATGCCGCGCCGTACTTCGCTGTATATTAACGTGGATAAGGTGTTGATGCCGGCGCCGCGGGTAAAATGGGTGATGATGAAATCATCCAGCGACATGGTGAAGGCCAGCAGAAAACCGGAGAGCACGCCCGGAAGGATATCCGGAAATACAACTTTAAAAAAGGCGTAGACCGGAGTTGCGCCCAAATCCATGGCGGCCTCATAAGTACTCTTATCCGTTTGTTTTAACTTCGGCATGACACTTAAAATGACATACGGAATGTTAAAGGTAATATGTGCAATCAGAATCGTTTTAAACCCGAGGGAGATTCCGAAGGCGATAAATGCCAGCATCAGGGAGATGCCGGTCACAATATCTGCGTTCAGCATGGGAATATTGGTGATTCCCATCACAATACTGCGGGGAACACGCTTCATATTATTAATGGCGATAGCCGCCGCCGTGCCGATGATGACCGCGATGATCGAGGACAGAAAGGCAATCAGCAGCGTATTGTAGAGCGCCGTCATGATGGTATTGCTGGAGAACAGCTCCGTGTACCACCGTGTGGTAAAGCCGCCCCACTGAGTCCTGGACTTGGAGCTGTTAAAAGACAGCACCGTCATGGTCGCAATCGGAGCGTACAAAAATACCAGGATGAGGACCAGATAGAAGTCCTGAACAAAACGTTTGAGTATACCAGTCTTTTTGCCCATCAAAATGCAGTCCCCTCCCCGTTTTTATCGTATTTGGCGATCAGCGCCATACTGATTAAGATAAATATCATCATGACAAGAGAGAGGCCGGAACCCAGATTCCAGTTGCTTCCCTTGGTAAATTCCTGCTCGATGACATTGCCGATTAAGAGAATCTTGCTTCCGCCCAGTAAATTGGAGATAACGAAGGTGGTGAGCGCCGGCACGAACACCATGGTGATTCCGCTGACGATCCCCGGGATGCTTAACGGGAGCAGAATGCGGAACAGGATCTGAAAAAAGTTGGCTCCCAGGTCCTGGGCGGCATTTATGACGTTGTCATCAATCTTGGACAGTACATTATAAATAGGAAGAACCATAAATGGCAGGAAGTTATATACCATGCCGAGAATAATGGCTCCCGGTGTGTTGATTAAGCCCTGGGCCGGCAGATGGAGCGCCGATAAAATTCCGTTGATCACTCCGTTCTTCTCCAGAAGCGTCTGCCATGCCAGCGTGCGCAGCAGGAAATTCATCCACATCGGCAGGATAAAGATGAAGACGATAAAGCTGCCCTGGCCGATACCCCGCGACCTTAAAATGAGGGCCAGCGGATAGGCGAGGATAAAACAGATAATAGTGCTGACTAAGGACAGTCCGAGGGACAGCCACAGCGCCTTTCTGTGTTCCACCGTGGCGATGGATAAGACATTCGCCAGGGTGAACGCTCCGCTCCTGTCTGTCAGACCGTAAAATACGATCAAAGCCAGCGGAATGATGGTGAAACCGATCATCCACATGAGATAGGGACCGGATAATAATTTCTTACTCATTGACTCCCACGGCCTCCTCATCCTCTGAAGCCGGCTTGTTCATGATCTGGATGTCGAATGGATCCACGTGGATATCCACTTCCTGTCCGACCGGGAACATATCCGTGCTGTGTACGAGCCACTCGAAGCCATCCGGTGTGGTGACTTCCATCTCGTAGTGAACGCCTTTGAAGATTAAATGGGTTACAACGCCTGAGATCGAGCCCTGTCCGGGAGCCACTAAATCGATGTCCTCCGGACGGATTACCACGTCGACCGGCTTGTTGTTGCCAAAGCCCTTATCGACACAGACAAACTTTGCGCCAAAGATTTCCACCAGCTCATCCCGGATCATGATGCCCGGAACAATGTTGCTTTCCCCGATAAAATCGGCCACGAAGGCATTTTCCGGTTCATTGTAGATGTTTTCCGGAGATCCCATCTGCTGAATATAGCCCTGGTTCATGACGACGATGGTGTCGGACATGGTGAGGGCCTCCTCCTGATCATGGGTCACGTAGATAAAGGTGATTCCCAGCTCGTTCTTTAAACGGATCAGCTCATACTGCATATCCTGGCGGAGCTTCAAATCCAGCGCTCCCAGCGGTTCGTCGAGGAGCAGGACGCGGGGCTCATTGACGATGGCCCGTGCAATGGCGATTCGCTGCTGCTGGCCGCCGCTTAATGAGTCCACGGTACGGTTTTCGAAGCCGTCTAAGTTCACCAGCTTTAAGGCGTACTTGATCTTATCCTGGATATACGTCTTCGGTTTGTTTTTGATCTTCAGTCCAAATGCGATATTTTCCGCAATGGACATATGAGTGAACAGCGCGTATTTCTGGAATACGGTGTTCAGCTGGCGTTTATTTGGCGGAAGGCTGGTGATCTCCTGGCCGTCAAAGATGACCGTACCCTGATCTGGCCGTTCGAATCCGCCGATAATCCGGAGCGTTGTGGTTTTACCGCAGCCGCTGGGTCCAAGCAGTGTGACAAATGTATTTTCCTTTACGGAAAGATTTAAATCGTCCAGCACAACCGTGCCGTCAAATGCCTTCGTAATGTTTTTTAAATCAATTAATGGCTGACCCATGACCCTTTATCCTCCTCGTTATGAGCACGTAAGCAGATTTCGTTCATCCGTTTCCCGTGCAGTCCATGTAATTTAAAAGCTAGGCGGAGAGCTGACCCAGATTAAGACTGCGCCGGCCTTGCTGCTTAAATAGTGCTTTTTATCTGAAACAAAGTAAAAGGATTCCCCTTTTTTCGCTTTATATGTCTTGCTTCCTATATGAATGGAGATATTGCCCTGCAGGACGTAGCCAAACTCTTCTCCCTCATGCGGATTGTCGGGGTATGTTTCCCCGCCTGGCTCCAGTGTCAGAAGAATAGGCTCCATCATGTTCTTCTGTGCGTTGGGAATGATCCATTTGATCTCATTTTTCAGTTCCAGATCGTGCTTTTCAAAGTAATCTGTCTTTCCAAAGACGATCTGCTCCTCCGGAGTCTCGTTAAAGAACTCTCCGATGGAGGTCCCAAGGCACTGCAGGATGTCCATGAGAGTTGCGATGGAGGGGGAAGTTAAGTCCCTTTCCAGCTGGGAAATGAATCCCTTTGACAGCTCCGCACGGTCTGCCAGTTCTTCCTGGGTTAGGCCTTTTAAGATCCGCAGTTCTTTTAATTTCGCACCGATATCCATACGCTCCTCCTTTTAATAAATATAAGCCTGGAGTTTAGTTATACTAACTGACGATAATAATAAGCTAAAAGTTTAGTAATAATAAACACACGGCAAAATACATTATACCGGATTTTATCCGTATGTCAATAGTTTCTCCTTAACAAAAATACATTTTTATGATATGATATTTTTAGTTTATACAAGGAACAATCCAGGAGGACGCGAATATGAAAGGAAAGTATATGGCATACGTAGGTTCCTACTCCTACAACGGCCAGGCAAAAGGGATTACGGTGTACGATGTGGACGTGGCCAAAGGCCGTTTTATACCGAGATGCGAGATGGAAGTGGACAACTCATCCTATGTCATCGCATCGAATGACGGAAAGACCCTGTACTCCATCGCGGACGAGGGTGTCGTATCATTCCGGATTCACGAGAACGGGGCGATTACAAGGCTGAATTCCGCTAATATCAAGGGAATGAGGGGCTGCCATCTGTCTACGGACGCAGAGGACAAGTATATATTTGTATCCGGATACCACGATGGGAAGTCCACAGTGCTGAGACTGAACCCGGACGGAACGGTGGGGGACATCGTAGACGGAGTGTTCCACAAGGGACTCGGCAGCGTGGCGGAGAGAAACTTCCGGCCGCACGTAAGCTGTACGAGAAGGACTCCGGATGGCAGATTCGTTATGGTGGCCGATTTAGGGATCGATCAGGTAAAGATTTACCGGTTCGATGAAAAAGAAGAGAAGCTGATGCTGGTGGATGCACTCCGCTGCGAGCTGGAATCCGCGCCCAGATGCTTCCGGTTCAGCTCGGATGGCAGATTCTTCTATCTTTTATACGAGTTAAAGAACGTGATCGACGTTTACTCCTACGAGACGGGCGAGCGCCAGCCGAAGATCGAGAAGATACAGACCATCTCCACGACAGGGCCGAAGGCGTTATCCCAACTGACCGCTGCCAGCTCCATGCGCTTATCCACCGATGAGAAGCACATGTTCTGCGGCAACGCAGGCGACAACACGGTAACCGTCTATGACCGCGACCCGAAGACGGGCCTTTTGGATTATATCTGCTGTCTGCCCATCAGCGGAAGCTACCCGAAGGACATCTGTGTATTCCCGGATGACAAGCATATCGCTTCCATTAATCATGAGAACGGCAGCATTACTTTCTTTTCCGTGGACTATAAGAAGGGCCTGCTGATCATGAACGGCAAAGAAATCAAAGTCAATGAACCCAACAGCTGCGTGATCGTAAAGGTCGGAGAGTGATTGCAGAAAATGGTATTTGAGAACCGGGGGCCGGTCCGTTTGCACAATGGACGCGGGCCCCGGTTTTAACAAAACAAGCGTGGATTGAAACAAGAATTGAGATAAGGAGAAATCATACATGGCAGGATCAACACTGGGGACCATACTGAAGGTAACAACCTGGGGAGAATCACACGGAAAGGGTATCGGTGTCGTGGTGGACGGATGTCCGGCGGGGCTTCCGCTCTCGGAAGAAGACATTCAGGCGTATTTAGACCGCAGAAAACCGGGGCAGAGCCGTTTCACCACCAAACGCCAGGAGGCGGACCGGGTGGAAATCCTTTCCGGAGTGTTTGAGGGGAAGACGACGGGAACTCCGATCTCCATGGCTGTGATGAATACGGACCAGAGATCGAGGGATTACGGGAACATCATGGAGGTGTACCGTCCCGGCCATGCGGATTATACCTTTGACGAGAAGTACGGATTCCGGGATTACCGGGGCGGCGGCCGCTCCTCGGGCCGGGAGACCATCGGCCGTGTGGCCGCGGGAGCCATAGCGGCCAGGCTTTTAAAGAGCCTGGGCATCACGGTATGCGCCTATACGAAGGCCGTAGGACCGTACGAAGCGGATCCCGCACAGTTCGATCCGGAGGAGATGTACAGAAACCGTCTCTACATGCCGGATGCAGGAGCCGCTGCTTTAGCCGAAGCGTATTTGGACCGTATGATGTCGGAATGCAACTCTGTGGGCGGCGTGGTGGAGTGTGTGATCGACGGACTTCCCGCAGGAGTGGGTGATCCGGTCTTTGAAAAGTACGACGCATCTCTGGCAAAAGCCATCCTGTCCATCGGGGCCGTGAAGGGCTTTGAGATCGGAGACGGATTCCAGGCCGCGAAGTCGGTCGGTTCAGAAAACAACGACGCGTTTCGCATGGACGAATCCGGTAAGATAAAGAAGGAGACGAACCACGCAGGAGGAATCCTGGGCGGCATCAGCGACGGAAGCCGGGTCGTGCTGCGGGCGGCCTTCAAACCGACGCCGTCTATCGCACAGCAGCAGCAGACCGTGACGCGCGGTATGGAGGAGACGGATATCGCGATCAAAGGCCGTCACGACCCGATTATCGTACCGCGGGCCGTGGTGGTGGTGGAAGCGATGGCGGCACTGACTACGGCGGACTTACTCCTTCTGTCCATGACCTCCAGACTGGACCGGATTCAGGAATTTTTCGGTGTGCATAACGCGGAGCACTTATAAACCATATATCTATAAAAACAGGAGAGAAGAAAATGAAAATAGCAATAGGAAATGACCATACAGCCCTTGAGATGAAGAATGAGATGAAGAAGTTTCTGGAAGAAAAAGGATACGAGGTAATCGATTACGGCACGAATTCCACGGAGAGCTGCGACTACCCGGTTTACGGAGAAAAGGTGGGCAATGCAGTGGCAAACGGCGAGGCGGATTTGGGGCTCGCCATCTGCGGAACCGGCGTAGGCATTTCGCTGGCCTGCAACAAGGTAAAGGGAATCCGCTGCTGCGTCTGCAGTGAGCCGTATACGGCGAAGCTTTCCAGAATGCACAACGATTCCAACGTCCTCGCCTTCGGCGCCAGGGTGATCGGTGTGGAGATGGCGAAGATGATTACGGAAGAATGGCTGAATGCAGAATACGAAGGCGGAAGACACCAGAGACGTGTGGACCAGGTGATGGATATCGAGAGACGTAACCAGAGCGCGCTGTAGTCCGGTGTATGGTATGAACGGATGAAAAAAGGAAAGATTACAAAGAGTCTCTATCTGTGGGTGCGGTCCTTTATCATCGTATCCGTCGTCATGATCGGTATGCTGGTGGCGCTCACGACCTGGATGGTAAAAGAGTTCTCCGGGGAGATTGAGGAGCTGAATCACGGCCTGACATCCGTGCTTCAGACCAGCATCGATATCCGCCTGAATGATATCGACAGTTTTGCCGCCCAGCTGCAGATGAACGCTGTGAACCTGAAGCTGAGCCGCTCAAAGGAGCTGAGTGAAATTGACAAGGATTTTATCGTTCAGTTTTCACGCCAGCTCTATGATTACAAGCTTTCCAATACCTTTATTAAAGAAATATACGTCTATTATCCCCATTTGAACTATGTGGTCGGTGATCTGGGATACTTTGGTGCGGAAAAATACTATCTGCTGAAAAATGAGTTAAAGCTGGACGGATATGAGAAGTGGCTGGAGACGGCCGGCGGCCAGAAGAGAGACGGCTACAGTTTCATGCCTCAGAGCGACGGTAGTCTGGAGCTGTGCCTGTTCCGCCAGCTTCCCTACGACTTATCCAGCGATAAAACAGCCATTTTGATGATTCTCATTAATAAATCGGAGGTGGAATCCATTCTCCGGAACGCAAATGAGGGGATGGGAAACACCATGACCGCGGTAGTTGCCGAGGATGATTCCGTCTATGCCAGTTTCGGTTCCGGAATTGACCACGCGGACTTAAAGGAAAGCCTGCAGGAAAACGGCGGAAAGCCCTTATTTAAGATGGAGGGCAACTACGGTTCTGTGATGGACTCGGATTATTACGGCATCAAATATGTCACCTTGATCGAACGGCGCAAGCTGCTGGACTCCGGTTACTTCATACGGAATATCGCCTATGTGTCCATCGGGCTGTGCATGATATTCGGTGCGGTCTTATTTGCCCTTCTGGGACGACGCAACGCAAAGCCGTTGAAGGACATTCTGGATAAGATTGTGAATAAGACGGAAGAGGGCGGCCGTTTCCTGGATGATTACGATCTGATTGACAGCGGAATCAGCCGGATGCTGAAAATGAATGTGGAGAGCACCCGGAAGCTGGAGGAACAGAGGGAGGCCATAGAGGCCCTGTTCCTGTGCAATCTCTTAAGCAGCGAGGAACGCAATAATTCCGTGATTTTCGCCTCCATGCAGAAATTCGGAATTCAGATGGAATACTCCCTGTTTCAGGCCGGACTGATCCGAAACCCCATGGGATTCAGCCAGGATGAGATTCACGACGCGGACGAGCGGATCCGTGGGGCGCTGAAGGAAAAAGAGGATATAGCCGTCATGACCGCCGAGTTTGACGGTAGTCTCGCACTGCTGTTCCATATGGAGCCGGAGTACGGAAAGGCGGAGATGCAGGCTATTGCCGCGGAAATATTAGACAGCCTTCACTCGCTGGTGGAATGCAGGATTATGCTGGGTGGAATCTATGATTCCATGTCTAACATCATAACCAGCTTTCATCAGGCGCAGATGGTTGCGGAATTCTGTGAAAATGACAGGGGCCGCGTGTTCTTCTATGACGAAACAATGGTGGGAAGGCAGGAGAACGCCGCCTATGTAAGCGTGATGCCGGAGTACGAGATGGCCATGCTGGAGGAGAAGTTCGAGGAGGCCGACCGGCTGCTGGATCTCCTCTTCAACCAGTATATCGGCACCGACCGCAACGTCTACACGAGCAGGGCGAAAAAATACGCGGTTATCAATCCTATTCTGATGGCTCTGGAAAACCACGCGGGGAGCTGTACCGAGTACCGCATGGAGGAATACACCAGGAATTTATCTGAAGCAAAGGATGGACAGAAGCTGCTGAAGCTCCTTCACGAAGGCTTCGGCTATCTGATCCGGTGGCAGCAGAAGCGCCAGCTGGACCAGAAGGAAAATATTGCGGAGCGGGCCAGACAGTACATCAACTTAAATTTTGAAGATCCCATGATCGGACTTTACAGTATTTCCGACATGCTTGGTGTGAGCAATACGTACTTATCCACCACCTTCAAGAAGAAATACGGAATCGGAATCGCACAGTACATCAACAGTCTGAGGATTGAAAAGGCCAAACGGCTCATTGTGAATACGGACGAAAATATAAAGGAAATAGCACTGTCCGTGGGCTTCTCCAGTGACGCCGCCTTTATCCGGGTGTTTAAACAGTTCGAAAACACGACACCGGGCCGTTACAAGAAAAAATAATGCATAAAAAACTGATTAAAATGGAGATATTTTAATCAGTTTTTTTGATTTTCACCTAAAAAATTGAGAATCGGTGAAAAAAATGTATATCACAGTGCATTGAAATCTCTATATAAAGCATTTTAGAATTAGAAGAACAGCACAAAAATAGAAAATATACAGGGGGTATTTTCGGTGTTATGATAGGGCCATCATCAAACCGATTGGAAAAGGAGGCAAAAACAATGAAAAAAAGAATGAAGAAATGTCTGAGTCTGGCACTTGCAGGGGTGATGGCCGGGATGCTGGCTACCGGGTGCGGCGCCAATGGACAGAAGGATGCAGCGTCAGCCGGGGGCAATGAGACAGGGGGAACACCTGTTAAGGAAAATGCGGCTGCCGATAAGAGCACAGAGGGGGAAAAAGCCAGCGGAGAGAAGACGAAGCTGGTGCTCTGGATGCCGCCCTTCGGCACGGAGGAGTCTCTCGACAAGGAAGTATGGGGAGAGATATTAAAACCGTTTGAAGAGGAAAACAATGCACAGGTTTCTATAGAAATCATTCCCTGGAGCAATTACGAAGAAAAGTATTTGACCGGAATTTCATCGGGACAGGGGCCTGATGTGGGATACATGTACATGGAGATGATCAACGATTACATAAAAGCAGGCGCCATCGCACCGTTTGACGACTTTTTGACAGCAGAGGACAGAGACAATTTCCACTATCTCGATAAAGGTGTCATTGACGGAAAGCAGTACGCCATGCCGATCGTGGTGGGCAGCGCCCGCGTTATGTTCTATAACAAGGCAATCTTAAAGGAAGCCGGTGTTCAAAGCGTTCCTGAGACCTGGGATGAATTTAAGGATGCCTGCCAGAAGGTGGCGGCCATCGGCAAGACTCCGCTGCTTCAGCAGTGGGGAGACAAATCCAAGGGTGCCATGAACTCCATCTTTTTCCCCTATTTATGGCAGGCAGGCGGAGAGATCTTCAATGCAGACGGCACAAAAGCAGAGTTTGACAGCGAAGCGGGCATAAAAGCGGCCCAGTTCCTGGCAGATTTACGGTTTAAGGATGGAATTATGCCGGAATCCATTACCTCCATGTCGGAAGACCAGGTATTTGCAGAATTCAAGGCAGGCAACACGGCATTTGTCATGAGTCCGACAAATCAGGGAGCGGGATTTAAGGAGGCCGGCATCGACTGGGGCTTCTTCACCTCCTTGAAGGACCAGAAGATGGGGACATTTGCGTCAGCGGACTCCCTGGTCCTGATCAGCGCCAGCAAGAATAAGGACCTGGCAGTGAAAATGGTGAAATACATGCTGAGCGGCCCTTCCATGACGAAGTTCCATGAGATGGCGGCATTTCCGCCGATCGCCAGGGATGAGGAGTATCACGATGACCTGGCGTTTAAGGCTGTATATGAGGATAACAAGGACGCGCTTATTACCCTTCCTGCCGTACAGGGTTCCGCAGCGGTCTACGATAACCTGTATAAGAACCTTCAGCTTATGATGCTTGGACAGATGACGCCCGAGGAGGCCCTGAAGAATGCGGCCGACTATGCGAACAACACGCTGTCACAGAACAAGTAAGGGAAGAAAGAATCTCGGTGTCGCGGAAACATTCGCAGAAAATGTTCCGCGGCATCTTTTTAGAAAGGGGATCATTCGTTTGAAGGCGATATCTGAATTTATCAAAAAAAACAATGGATTTTTGTACGTGCTTCCCAGCTTTCTTCTGCTGGTGCTGTTTTCTCTTCTTCCGCTGTGCATGACCGGATACTTCAGCTTTACGGAATACAGCGTGCTGAAGCCGCCGGTGTGGATTGGACTGGACAATTATAAGAGTATGGCCGGCGATCCGTTTTTCCGGCCGGCGATCCGCAACACCGTGATCTACACGCTTGTGACGGTTCCGGTTCAGACTGTGCTGTCGCTGGTGATAGCCAATCTGCTGGCCTCCCGGTTCCGGGGAAGAGTCGGCAATTTCTTCAAGAGCGCCCTGTTCATCCCGGTGATCTCCTCCATGGTCCTGGTCGGAACCGTGTGGAAGTTCATGCTTGCTACGGAAGGCGGAATCATCAATAACATCCTGGGGCTCGTCGGCATCGGCAAGGTAAACTGGCTGGGCCGCTATAATCTGGCGCTGATCAGCGTGAGCATTGTAGCGATCTGGAAAAATGTAGGGTACTTCCTGGTAATCTATTACGCTGGACTCATGGACGTGCCGAAGAGTCTTTACGAGGCGGCGAAGGTGGACGGCGCATCTCCCCTTCAGCAGTTCCTCTATATCACGGTTCCGGCTCTGAAGCCGATTACGTATCTGGTCATCACGCTGGGGACGATCTGGTCCTTCCAGGTGTTCGATCTGGTCTACACGATGACCGGAGGCGGCCCGGGAACGGCGACAATTACCATGGTAATGTCCATTTATCAGTCCGGCTTTAAACAGTATAAGATGGGGTATGCCAGCGCCATGGCGTTCGTTCTTTTTTTGATTGTCATAATAATTTCGATCCTTCAGAAGAAGGTATTCAGCGGAAAAGGAGGGGAATAAGATGGAAAAGAAGGTACAGCCCGTTCTCTGGGCGGAAGCGGTTCTCCTTGCGGTGCTGGCACTGGCGGCGTTATTTCCATTTGTCTATATGGTATTAACCTCCATGCGGCAGACGTATTCGATGGAACTGAACTTTGGCCTGACTGGATTGAATCTTAGAAACTATTCAACCATTTTCAAAAATTTCGAATTTGGCAAATATTTATTCAACAGTGTATCGGTGGTGGTGATTGCCTGCTTCTTCAACGCTGTGATCTCCTCGACCGCGGCCTACGGCTTCGAAAAAAAGAAATTTGTGGGAAGCGAGCTTCTCTTTGCGGTCTATTTAGCCACGCTCATGGTGCCATCCCAGGTGATCTTAATTCCGCTGTTTCGGATTGCGCAGAAGCTTCATCTGCTGAACACCTACTTAATCCTGGCGCTTCCGGTGGTCAACGCCTTCGGCGTGTTCCTGATCCGCCAGTTTATCACCAGTGTGCCGGATGATCTGATCGAGGCTGCACGGATTGACGGCTGCAGGGAATTCCGGATCTTTTACTCCATCGTCGTTCCGCTCATCAAGCCGGTCCTCGTGTCCCTGACCGTGTTTACGTTTATCACCACCTGGAACGACTTCGTGTGGCCGTTAATTGCCATCACGAACACGAACCGGAGCACCCTGACGCTGGCCCTGGCCTCCCTCCAGGGTAATTACGCCACGAATTACGGCCTGGTCATGGCGGGTGCTACTCTGACATTTATGCCGCCCTTTATCCTGTACATTTTCCTTCAGAAGGAGTTTGTGGAAGGAATCGCCTTGAGCGGCGTGAAGGGCTGAGAAAGGAAGAAAGTATGGCAAATTATGAATTTATGCTGACAGACAGTCTGGAGAAGGTGTTTCCGGACAAACGGCCGGAGCGGCGTCTCGGCAAAACCATCACGGCCCTGGGCGGAGAGAGAATCTCCATGCAGCTTGCCTATTATATGGAGTATGGCGGCTGTGAGCTGAATGAGCAGGAGATCACGGTAACCTTTGACTCGGAGATTACGGACCGCATCCGCATGCGAAAGGTGGAGCTGGTTCCGGCAGCCATGGCGGCGTACCGGGAACAGCTGGATGACAATTACTTATTCACAGAACCGTGCCTCTGCCCGGACCTTCTGACGCCGGTGCGCGGCGGAATCCTGCGGCCCTATGCATCCCAGTGGAGAGCCGCATGGATCGATCTTTTGGTCACGCCGGAAATGTGCGGCGGCTCTTATCCGGTAACTGTCTCAGTAAGCAGAGGGACAGAGCTTTTATGGTCTGAAACGGTTACGATTTCGGCGGTTCACAGCGTTCTGCCGGAGCAGAGGCTGATCTATACGGAATGGCTGCATGCGGACTGTCTGGCCGATTATTATAACGTGGAACCATTTTCGAAAAGATACTGGGAGATCCTGGAGCAGTTTGTGCACACAGCGGCGGAGCATGGCGTGAACATGCTTCTGACCCCGGTCTTTACCCCGCCTTTAGATACGCTGGTGGGCGGTGAAAGAACTACGGTTCAGCTGGTGGGCGTGAAGAAAGAGGAGGGCGGCTATACCTTTGATTTCTCGCTTCTGCGCCGGTGGATAGCCATGTGCAGGAGAAACGGGATCAAATATCTGGAGATTTCCCACCTGTTCACCCAGTGGGGGGCAAAGCATGCACCGAAGGTAATGGCCCTCGTAAATGGGGAGAAAAAACAGATATTTGGCTGGGACACAGAGGCGGCGGGCGAGGCGTACCGCAGATTCCTGAGCGCCTTTCTGCCGGAGCTGAAAGGTGTTCTTAAGGAGGAGGGGGTGATTGAACAGACGTATTTTCATATCTCAGACGAACCTCATGGGGAACAGATGGAAACCTACCGCGCGGCGAAGGAGAGTATCTGGCCGCTCCTGGCGGACTGCCATGTGATCGATGCGCTGAGCAGCTTTACCATCTATCAGGCCGGAGTGGTGGAACATCCCATTGTCTGCAACGACTTCCTGGAGCCATTTCTCGAGGCGGGAGTAGAGAATCTCTGGACGTATTACTGCTGCGTCCAGGGCCGTGAGGTGAGCAATCAGTTTATGGCCATGCCGTCCGCCAGAAACAGGATTCTGGGCGTTCAGCTGTACTTGTACCGCATGAAGGGATTTCTGCACTGGGGATACAATTTTTATAATTCCCAGCACTCCGTTTCCGCAGTGAATCCGTATCTGGTCACAGACGCAGGCGGCGGCTTCCCGTCGGGGGATCCGTTCGTCGTCTACCCGGCGGAAGACGGGACCCCTTATGAATCGCTGCGTTTTATGGTCTTTACGGAGGCAATGTATGATCTGAGAGCCTTCGAAAGGCTGGAGGAGCTGGCCGGGCGGGAATACGTGGAACGCCTGATTCATGAGGGGCTGGAGTATCAGATTACCTTTAAGAAGTATCCGAAGGACGCGGAGTATCTGCTGCGGCTGAGAGAAAAGGTGAACTGTGCGATTGATGGGAAGAATGGAAAAAAGGGTGCCTCGAATTTATGAGGCACCCCTTTTCGCATTTTATTCCATATACCCGCCCTTCATAGGCGATACAGCATGTTCAGAAAAGATCTTCAGCACGCCGGAGGTATATTTGGCCGGTTTCGGCGTCCAGTTTTTCCGACGCACGGCCAGTATGGCATCCATTTCCTCCGGTGTTTTCTTCTCGCCTCTGACTCCGATAATCCGCAGAATTCTGGCGGGGATATCAATCTCGATTAAGTCATCCTCTTCGATCAGGGCGATCGGTCCGCCCTCCGCGGCTTCGGGGGATACGTGGCCGATGGCCGGTCCCTTGGAAGCGCCGGAAAAACGTCCGTCGGTGATGAGCGCAATGCTCTTCGACAGCTCTTCATCGGAGGAAATAGCCTCCGTGGTGTAGAACATCTCCGGCATACCGCTTCCCTTCGGGCCTTCATAGCGGATGATGACGGCATCTCCTGGCTGTATGGTTTTGTCTAATACGGCGGCGATGGCCTCCTCCTCACAGTCAAAGGGTTTTGCCTTTAACACGGCCTGGAACATTTCTTTTGGAACGGCGGAATGCTTCACCTCCGCACCCTCGGGCGCCAGATTGCCGCGGAGGATTGCTATGGTGCCGTTGTCCCCAATGGGATTTTGGAAGCTTCGGATGATGTCGGTGCGTTTCCTTCCGACCTTCGCCAGGTATTCATCACATTTCTCATAGTAACCGTTTTTCTTTAAGTCTTCCAGATTTTCACCCAGCGTCTTGCCTGTGACGGTTAAGACGTCGAGGTGAAGCATGCTCTTAATCTCCTCCATGATCCTTGGAACACCGCCGGCATAATAGAAATACTGGGCCGGCCATTTGCCTGCGGGGCGGATATCCAGCAGATAGTGGGCGTTCCGGTGCATACGGTCGAAATAGTCCGCGTCGAGTTCATAACCGAACTCATGGGCCGCGGCCGGAATGTGAAGCAGGGAGTTGCTGGAACCGGATATGGCGGCGTGCACCATGATGGCATTTTCAAAGGATTTCATCGTTACGATATCGGTGGATTTAAGCCCGGTCTCTGCCAGCTTTACCGCCTGTACTCCGGCATCGTAGGCCGCCTTCTTCAAATCTTCACAGGTGGCAGGCATCAGAGCGGTGCCAGGAAGCATGAGACCCAGCGCGTCGGCCATTACCTGCATGGGGGAAGC
>NZ_JBKVCZ010000095.1:0-27146 GCF_046966825.1 Hungatella sp.
GTCAATAACTGTACTGATGAGCATGGCGGCTGGGCTCTCGGCTGCCGGATCGACGGAGGTCAGTCGGAGTACGTCCGCATTCCATTTGCAGACAACGGCCTCACGCCGATTCCCGATTCTGTGACCGATGAAGCCGCCCTTTTTACGGGGGACATCCTGTCCACCGGCTACTGGGGCGCGGGGCTTGCGGAGATCGGGGAGGGCGGCACGACGGCCGTCATCGGAGCCGGCCCTACCGGCTTATGCACCATGATGTGCGCCCGCCTCTACCATCCGGGTAAGCTGATCGCCATCGATACCTCCCAGGAGCGCCTGGAGCTTGCCAAACGCCGCGGTCTTGCCGATTACACCCTAAACCCGCGCAATGAAAATGTCCTGGAAAGAGTGCTGGAACTCACGTCCGGCCGGGGCGCCGACTCCGTTCTCGAGGTTGCCGGAGGGAAGGACACCTTCCAGATGGCCTGGCAGATCGCCCGTCCCAACGCGGTTGTCTGCGTCGTCGCACTCTATGAGGAACCGCAGGTACTTCCTCTGCCTGCTATGTATGGGAAAAATCTGATTTTCAAGACAGGAGGCGTCGATGCCAATTCCTGCAGTGAAATTCTAAAGCTGATTGAGGAAGGAAAGCTGGATACCGGCTGCCTCATCACGCACCGGACGGATTTAGCCCATATCCTGGAGGCTTACGAGATATTTGAAAAGCAGGCCGATCATGTCATAAAATACGCGATTACCATCTGACCGGACTCACGCGCTGGAGCACCGCCGCTTCAGCGGCCATACTCCTTAGCGCAATGAAGACGGCTGTCCCGCCCGCTCCTTCTTCCGGAGCGGCGGGACAGCCGTCTTCAATGTCTATTCCTTTATTTATTCATATTAAGTGTTTAGTCTTCGTATATAATCTTAGGCGCCTTACGCATCGTAATCTGCCACTTATTCCCTGTTCCAATGTTATAGGCCTTTGCAAAGCTGCCCTGATTGATGGCAACCGCCATGCAGTCCAGACTGTTCACATAGATGAGCGGTTCCCCTACATAAACGTCGGCAAAGCTCTTTGCATAAACCAGAATATTCTTGTACAGGGTTCTCGTCTCATTCTCAATACTGATTTCCACACGCTGTCCGTGTTTTACACCAATCTTTAAAAACAGGTCTCTGGAGATATTGGTCCACAGGCTTCCGAATCTGACGTCGAGCACATCGATGGTACCGCTCACTCTGTCTCCGTTATAAGCCGCTTCCACAACAGGAAGTTCGATGACGCTTTCCGCTTCCACGGAAGGGCCTACTCCCTCGAAGGTGATGACACCGGCAGCCAGCCTCGCTCCGGTATAAGCGTAAATGTCACGGCCATGGAACGTATAACTCTCTCCCGATCCCGGCAGACGGTTCACATTCTCATCGATAATACGTGCTTCCGTGATTCCGCACATCCGCTTCACATGGGTCAGTGTTCCATTGTCAGGTGTCACTATGTACTGTCCCGTGGTGGTCTTCGCCACAATGCTTCGTCTCGTCGATCCCACTCCCGGATCCACAACGCTGACAAATACCGAGCCCTCCGGCCAGTAGTTTACCGTCTGTATCAGCCGGTAGGATGCTTCCCAGATATCATACTGGGGAATATCGTGTGTCAAGTCCGTAATCCGAAGTTCCGGGTCTACCCCATAGGATACTCCATACATCGCGCAGACAGCTCCGTCCGCAGTGCCAAAATCTGTTTGAATAATAAGTGGTTTTCTCATATTCATCTTTCCTTTAGTGCTAAGGGAGTTGTTTAGAAACCCTTGCACATTTAGTATAGATTTCTTTGCTGCGCTTGTCAAGCGTGCTTCTTCAACTGCTTTTTCGCATACTTCTTCACCCGGCACTCACAATGGCCGCATTTCAGGGAAGCTCCCGTCTTCTTTTTCACTTTTTTAAAGGAATCCGCGCCGTCTGCGATCGCCTCCTTGATATCCTTTTTCGTGATCTTCAGGCACGGACATAGATATTCATTCTTTCCCATTACAGCACCAGGGACGGAGCGGTATATACGCGGGCCGCCATCTCAGAATCCAGCATGTATAACCCCTTCGGATCATGGCCAAAGAGCTCGAAACGCTTCACCAGGTTATCTGCATTTTTCTCTTCCTCGCCCTGCTCCTTCACAAACCAGTCGAGAAACTGCATGGTACGGAAATCCTTTACGGAGTATGCCGCATCATAGATCGCATGGATAAGTCCGGTCACATAGACCTCATGCTCCAGCCCTGCCTTCAACGGTCCTACGTAGTCCTCAAACTTTTTATCCGGCTTGTCAATGGCCTCAAGAGTCACTTTGCCGCTGTTATTCTGCAGATACTGGATAAACAGCATGGCATGGTCTCTCTCCTCCTGCGCCTGCACCTGATACCAGTTTGCAAATCCATTCAGCTCCGCCTCGCGATAGTAATTGGCAAAATCGAGATACAGATACGCCGAGTAAAATTCCTTATTCACCTGCACATTAATAAGTTCTGCAACTTTTTGATCTAACATGGTAATTCCCCTTTCTTTTGTTTTCTTCCCATATTATATCATCCGTCGGTCAGACGAACAACCACCATTCGTTCCCGCGGAAGCCGGAAAAAGGCCGTCACTCTGTCCCCTCTTCCCCGCCGGTGATCGCTGCGGTTCCTAAGGTTCAAATATGCGGCCTTTTTTTGACTTTTCATAACTATTTTTTTATGTCTAAGATTATAACATGACTATTCTTTTATATTTTTGTCGTTTTTACAGGATATTTCCCGTATCTTACTTCACTAATAATGACTTTCCAGTCATCTCTTTCGGCTGTTCCATGCCCATTAATTCAATTAATGTCGGAGCGATATCTGCCAGGCAGCCGCCTTCGCGCAGCTTATAGGACGGATCTGCGTTCACGAGAATGAACGGAACCGGATTTGTGGTATGTGCGGTGAACGGTGTTCCTGTCTCGTAATCTACCAGCTGCTCTGCATTTCCGTGGTCAGCGCAGATGAACAGTACGCCGTCCATCTCCTTGACTGCGTCTACAGCTCTTCCCACACAGGCGTCTACGGTCTCGATTGCCTTGATCGCAGCATCCTCAATTCCCGTATGGCCAACCATATCCGGGTTCGCGAAGTTGATGATGACAACGTCGTATTTTCCGGACTTGATCGCTTCCACCAGCTTGTCACAAACAGCCGGGGCGCTCATCTCTGGCTGAAGGTCGTAGGTAGCCACCTTCGGAGATGGAACCAGAATTCTGTCCTCACCCTTATTCGGCTCCTCGACACCGCCGTTAAAGAAGAATGTCACATGTGCGTACTTCTCTGTCTCGGCAATTCTGGCCTGGGTCATGTCGTGGTCTGCAAGGAACTGGCCAAAGGTATTCACAATGGCTTCCTTCTTAAATGCAACCAGCTTATTTGCAATGGTGTCATCATAATCGGTAAAGCATACATACGTTAAGTTCAGGCGTCTGTCTCTGGCAAATCCCTTGAAATCGTCATCACAGAACGCTCTCGTGATCTCTCTTGCACGGTCAGGACGGAAATTG
This sequence comes from Hungatella sp., assembly GCF_046966825.1. Classification (NCBI taxonomy): domain Bacteria; kingdom Bacillati; phylum Bacillota; class Clostridia; order Lachnospirales; family Lachnospiraceae; genus Hungatella; species Hungatella sp. The sequence continues at coordinate 3,545 of NZ_JBKVCZ010000095.1, forward strand.
AAGAAAATAACGGAATCGTTATCTTTTACGGTAGCAACCGGTTTTCCATCTTCCACTACAACAAACGGCTCCACGAACTCGTCGTTTACTTCCGCGTCATATGAAGCCTGGATTCCTGCCGCAGCGCTGACAGCAGTACCGCCTTCTCCCCTGGTCAGAGCGTTGTAAGCACGCTCCACACGATCCCAGCGGTTGTCACGGTCCATCGCATAATAACGGCCCATCACAGAAGCCACTTTGCCCACTCCGAGTTCCTTCATCTTCGCTTCCAGCTCCTCCACGTAGCCCTTGCCGGAAGCCGGCGGTGTGTCACGGCCATCTAAGAAGCAGTGTACATAAACCTTGTCGAGGCCATTTCTCCTGGCAAGTTCCAGGAGTCCGTAGATATGGGTATTGTGGCTGTGAACGCCTCCGTCGGAGACAAGTCCCCATAAATGAAGAGCAGAATCATTCTTCCTGCAGTTCTCTACAGCCTGTAAAAACTCAGGAACATCGAAGAAATCTCCGTCCTGAATCGATTTTGTAATTCTCGTCAGTTCCTGATAAACGATACGGCCGGCACCCATGTTTAAGTGGCCAACCTCGGAATTTCCCATCTGGCCATCCGGAAGTCCTACGGCAAGGCCGCTGGCGTTGCCCTTTACAAACGGGCACTGGCTCATCAGCTGGTCCATAACCGGTGTTCTGCCTTCGCAGACTGCGTTATGGTCACAGTTATCATTCAGTCCATATCCATCAAGTATCATAAGTACAACAGGTTTCTTGCTCATAACTTAATCTCCTTATCTTGTTTTTTCTATATAATGGTAATTATCTTCTCACAACTCTATATTCTACATGATTTGCGGATATCTTGCAACTGCTGAATGACAAATTTTTATCATAACCCCTGGTTTAAGGTTGCAGTTCCACGGCTTTCATGGGATAGCAGTGGTGCAGCAGCACCTGGTCCGCTCCCCCGCCCAGTCTCTGATAAAATGCATCTGCAATTCTCTTCGCAACCATATCGGCATCCGCCTCTGATAAGTCTGTCACCATAATGAGAAACTGACAGCTGCTGTATTTCGTATAAACATCCCCACAGCGGATCGAATACTGGATCAGTTCCCTCAAAATCTCCATCTGTCCGTTTCTGCTCTCGAGACAGGGCAGTTCTCCCTTCCGGTCCGTCAGGGTCAGCAGGATGATATAGGCGCTCTCATTCGTGCGCTTCAGCCTCCGCGCCACAAACCGGTATATCACTTTAAATATCTCGTATTCCTGGCAGTATGCTCCCGGAAGCAGCTCCTGTTCACTCAGTTCCTTCCGGATTTGCTCCATGTCGATCTCAATACTCCTCTGCATCAGTCCCGGCTCTTTTGTATCCATAACTCTTCCTCCTTTACCCATTCTGCGCACCCTGACATCGGTATATTCATTACTATTATTTACTTTTTCTCATCACTTGTCAACCGTATGCGCATAACCGGGCTTTTCAGCGGAATAAAAAGTTACTGCACACGCTGCGACCGGCAGTACGCTTCGCGAAATACCGGCTGTATACAGAACAATAAAAAGGCAGAGAAGCCGCGTTTGCGACTGTCCCCACCTTTTTTCATTACAGGACACTTCATAATCCTGTATTATTCATTACTTATTTGTTATAGCAAACGATCTTTCCGAAGTCTGGCTTCAGGGAAGCTCCGCCTACTAAGCCGCCGTCGATGTCCGGCTGTGCGAACAGTTCCGGTGCGCTTCCAGCGGATACAGAACCGCCGTACTGGATACGGATCGCTTCTGCTGTGGCTTCGTCATATATCTCAGCGATGCATGCACGGATCGCTCCGCATACTTCCTGAGCCTGCTCAGTCGTAGCGACCTTGCCGGTACCGATTGCCCAGATCGGCTCATAAGCGATAACAGCTTCTGCAGCCTTGTCTGCCGGTACGTTTAAGAAGGCGATCTTGATCTGCTGACGGATCCAGTCGATGGTGATTCCCTGCTCTCTCTGCGTTAAGGACTCTCCGCAGCATACGATCGGTGTAATGCCGTATTCGAATGCCTTTAAGACCTTTTTATTTACAGTCTCGTCACTCTCAGCGAAGTACTCTCTTCTCTCAGAATGGCCGATTACTACGTATTTAACGCCAGCATCTACTAACATGGCAGGGGAAATCTCGCCGGTGTAGGCGCCCTTGTCCTCATAGTACATATTCTCGGCACCAACGCAGATGTTGGTTCCCTTTGCTGCTTCCATAACCGGAATGATATCAATGGCCGGTACACAGAATACTACATCTACATCCTCATTAACAACCAGCGGCTTTAAGGTATTAACCAGCTCTACAGCCTCTGTTGGTGTCATGTTCATCTTCCAGTTACCAGCAATAATTTTTTTCCTTGCCATTTTATCTTATTCTCCTCTTACTTACTTATTTATTATCTGCAGCAGCTACGCCTGGCAGCTCTTTGCCTTCCAGGAACTCTAAGGATGCACCGCCGCCTGTGGAGATATGAGTCATCTTGTCAGCGAAGCCAAGTCTCTTCACAGCGTTTACGGAATCTCCGCCGCCGATTACGGTTGTTGCGTCCTGTAAATCAGCAACGGCGCGGCATACTTCCAGAGTACCTTCCGCAAAGTTGGAGAATTCGAATACGCCCATCGGTCCGTTCCATACAACAGTCTTAGCACCTTCCAGAGCAGCCTTGTAAAGGGCGATGGTCTTCGGTCCGATATCGAATCCTGACCAGCCGGCATCGATAACATCAACGACCTTGCGTTCTGTATCGTTGGAGAATTCCTTACCTTCTACATGGTCAACCGGAAGTAATAACTTCACGCCTTTTTCTTCGGCCTTCTTGATCATCTCCAGAGCGTAATCCAGTTTGTCTTCCTCACATAAGGAATTGCCGATCTCCTCGCCCTGTGCCTTCTCAAATGTATAAGCCATACCGCCGCCGATGATCAGGGTATCTACCTTGTCAAGCAGGTTGTTGATTACGTTGATCTTATCAGAAACCTTCGCTCCGCCTAAGATGGCAACGAACGGACGAACCGGATTCTCAACGGCCTGTCCTAAGAACTTGATTTCTTTTTCCATTAAGTATCCAACTACATTGGTATTGGTGTATTTTGTAACGCCTACGTTGGAGCAGTGAGCTCTGTGGGCCGTACCGAATGCGTCGTTTACAAAGATGCCGTCGCAGAGATCAGCCAGTTCTTTCGCATAGCTTTCTGCGTTGTCATCTTTTCCGTACTTTGTCTCTTCGATTCTGTAACGGGTATTCTGAAGTAATAAAACTTCGCCATCCTTTAATTCGGCAGCAACCTTCTGTGTCTCCGGTCCTGTTACCTTCGGATCATCCACGAATTTTACTTCTACGCCAAGTCTCTCGCTCAGTGCCGGAGCTACCGGAGCTAAGGACAGCTCTGGAAGCGGCTCTCCCTTCGGCTTTCCTAAATGAGAGCAAAGGATCACTTTTGCACCCTGATCAAGTAATTTCTTAATAGTTGGAATCGCACCGTCGATACGGTTGTAGTTCTGAATCACGCCTTCCTTTAACGGAACGTTGAAGTCACATCTTACGAGCACTTTCTTTCCCTGTAATCCGGTTAAATCATCAACTGTTTTCTTGTTAAGCATAATTTCATGCTCCTTTCCATATTTTCGCTACTTGATGCTGTATTCATAACAAAATGGTTATGGATACAGGATACGAACCTGTTTTAAAGAGAAAGGACACGCCGGAGCGCCCCTCCCTCTGAACGATAAAAGGGTCCGGTCCAAACGACCGGACCCTCCATGGATCTTTAAAAATTAGCCTAATTCAGCGAAGTACTTAATTGTACGAACCATCTGGCTTGTATAGGAGTTCTCGTTGTCATACCAGGAAACAACCTGTACCTGATATAAGTCATCACCAAGGCTGGAAACCATGGTCTGAGTAGCATCGAACAGAGAACCAAATCTCATACCGATAACGTCAGAAGAAACGATCGGATCTTCTTCGTAGCCGAAGGACTCGGAAGCTGCTGCCTTCATAGCTGCGTTGATGCCTTCTTTTGTAACGTCTTTGCCCTTAACTACAGCAACTAAGATTGTTGTGGATCCTGTCGGAACCGGAACACGCTGAGCGGAACCGATTAACTTGCCGTTTAATTCCGGAATAACAAGGCCGATTGCTTTTGCAGCGCCTGTGGAGTTCGGAACGATGTTGGCAGCGCCAGCTCTTGCTCTTCTTAAATCGCCTTTTCTGTGCGGTCCGTCAAGGATCATCTGATCGCCTGTGTAAGCGTGGATTGTGCTCATGATACCGGACTGGATCGGAGCGTAATCGTTCAGAGCCTTAGCCATAGGAGCTAAGCAGTTTGTTGTACAGGAAGCTGCGGAGATGATGGTATCATCTGCAGTTAATGTCTTCTCGTTTACGCTGTAAACGATAGTTGGCAGATCACTGCCTGCTGGTGCGGAGATAACAACCTTCTTAGCGCCTGCATTGATGTGTGCCTGAGATTTATCTTTAGAGCAGTAGAAGCCTGTACACTCTAATACTACATCTACGCCAATTTCTCCCCAAGGAAGATTAGCAGCATCTTTTTCTGCGTAAATCCTGATGGTCTTACCGTCTACAGTAATGGAGTCCTCTCCAGCTTCTACTGTGTGAAGGCCTTCACCGATGCGTCCTGTGTATCCACCCTGAGCGGTGTCATATTTTAATAAATGAGCTAACATCTTCGGATCTGTTAAATCGTTGATAGCTACTACATCATAACCTTCTGCACCAAACATCTGTCTGAATGCAAGACGACCGATACGACCAAAACCGTTAATCGCTACTTTTACTGCCATAATTCAATTCCTCCTAAGAATAAAATTAATTTGATTGTACCTTTTAATTCACATATCCACGATCTGTAATGAAGCGTGGATTTCTTGTGATTTTGTTAAAATAAAATCAACTACCCTTTATTTTACCTAATAATCCATTAAATAGCAAGTCCTTTTTTTCATTTTTTGGTTTTTGTTACTTTTTTAACATTTTCTACATCTCGTCCTTCACGTAACCGGCAATATTGTATGCGTGATCAGAAATACGTTCCAGATTGCTGATAAGATCCAGGAATACCACCCCTGCCGAAGGGTCGCATTTACCGGCAGACAGCCGCTCGATGTGCTTCTCCCTCAGTTCCTCCTCCAGCGTATCCACCTCGTCCTCATACTGGCTTACCTTTCTGACATCGTCCATGTCACCCTTCTGCCGGGCGTTGATGGAGTGCTTGAAAGAGTTAAACGCGGTCTCACAAATAACATGAAGGTCCGACTCTCCTGTTTCAGAAAAACTGATATTATGCTGAACCATGTATTCCGCCTGCTCGGCCAGGTTTTCTGCATGGTCTCCCACACGCTCAATGTCATTGATGCTGTAGAACAAGTCATTCACAACCAGCTTCTGTCTTTCCGTCAGCGACAGGTTGTTGACCTTGACGAGATATTCGGTCAGCATCTTCTCCATATTATTGATGGTCTGCTCCGTTTTATACACGTCTTCGACTTCATTTGCATTCTTAGTCAGAACCGCGTCCATGGCCCGTCTGACATTCTCCATGGTGATTTGTCCCATATGAACCACTTCCATGGCCGCCGTCTCCACGGCAAATGCAGGAGATTCGAAGATTCTCTCATCCAGATGTTTCATCGTCTCGGACTCTTCGTCAGCGACGGCCGGTTCTTTCTTATCCTCAGGAACGAAGACTCCGGAGAGCTTCACCAGCTGATTGGCAAACGGGAACAGAAGCGCCGTGTTCGTCAGGTTAAAGATCGTATGGAAAATCGATATCTGCACAGATGTAATGTTATGGGCAGCAAGCACCGGATGAAGGGAAAACAGGATAAACGAAATCACTCCGAATATCACAGCCCCCATCACATTAAATGTCAGGTGGATGACGGCCGCTCTCTTTGCGGTTCTGGACCCGCCGATACTGGATATCATGGCAGTCACACAGGAACCGATATTCTGTCCCAGCGTGATGAAAATCGCCGCGTTCGTCGTTACCACACCGTTCATCGCCAGAGTCTGTAAGATACCGACTGAGGCGGAGGAGCTCTGAAGAAGAGCCGTAACCAGAGCACCGATGATCATTCCCAGCAATGGATTGCTTCCCAGCAGGCGGAATGCCTCAGAGAAAACAGGCGCGTCGGTGTATGGCGATATGGAACTCGACATAAAATCAAGACCAATGAACAGAAGACCAAGGCCGACCAGAATCTCTCCCGCCGTTTTCATCCTCTGTTTTTTACCAAATAACATGAAAATCGCTCCGATCCCGATCAACAGCGGAGCAAAAAATGCCGGCTGGAATACGGCAAACGCATCTCCCAGCTGGTTCATAGATACAATCCAGGCCGTAATCGTCGTACCGATATTGGCACCCATGATCACGCCTACCGCCTGCGTCAGATTCAGGACCCCGGCACTTACAAAACCGACTACCATAACCGTCGTAGCACCGCTGCTCTGAATAATTGCCGTGATCAGCGCGCCCAAAAGGACCGCCATCAGACGATTGTTCGTTAACATTCCCAAAAACTGGCTCATCTTACTTCCGGCGGTCTTCTGCATACCGTCGGCCATGATGTTCATGCCATACAGGAACATCCCCAGTCCACCGATAAAGCTGAACAGACTTGATATGTCATTGACAGACATAGTTACCTCCTTGTAACCCCTTTTTCAACTGCATTCATTTTCTTTTTTAAGCGCCGGCGTCATACCCGCATGGATTCCCTCCGCCGCGCGCATCTCTAATGATATCATAGACCGGAATGTCTTTTCAACGCTTTTTATGAATTCTGTAAACTTTTGGTAAAAAGTGTGTAAACCTGACGAATCCTGCGTTGCTTTTCCCAACGATATTGATTATAATGGTTTTAGCTTTCATTCAGAGAGAGAGGAGACAGTCATGCTGCCAGATTACCATCTGCACACGGATTTTTCCGGCGACTCCACGACGCCCCCCAGGGCGCAGATCGAGCGTGCCATACAACTGGGAATGGATTCGCTGTGCATCACGGACCACCACGACTATGACGTGGAATCCATCATCGACTTCAACCTGGATTTGGACCCCTACATGAGTTCTCTCACCAGGCTTCAGGAAGAATATAAAGACCGGATTGATGTGAGGATTGGAATTGAACTGGGACTGCAGGTCCATCTAAAGGAGTATTTTAAGGAACTGACCCGCAGATATCCCTTTGATTTCGTCATCGGTTCCACCCATTTCATAGACAGAAAGGATCCCGCCTACCCGGAGTTTTTCGAGGAAAGGGGGGAGGCCAATGCCTACCTCCAGTATTTTGAGACTACGCTGGATAATGTCAGCCATTTAGACGATTACGACGTGGCGGGCCACATCGACTACATCGTCCGTTACGGTCCCAACAAGGCCGCCTTCTACAGCTATGAGGCGTACAGGGACATCCTCGACAGGATTCTCAAGGCTGTCATCGAACACGGCAAGGGGATCGAATGCAACACGGCCGGACTGCGGAAGGGCATCAGCCAGCCCAACCCGGCAGCAGACGTGCTGAAACGCTACCGGGAGTTAGGCGGAGAAATCCTGACGATCGGCTCGGACGCCCATATACCCGAAGATTTAGGGGCCGATTTCGAGCGGACAAGGGAACTGCTGAAGGAATGCGGGTTCTCGTATTATACGGTATTCCGCCAGCGGAAAGCGCAGTTTCTTCCATTGTAGTAGATTCGTACACTGCAGTAAATTCCATACACAGAGGAGTAAAGGGTGCGGAGCACCTTCCTATTACACAAAACAGCCATCGACTGGAAGGGCCAGGCCCGCCTCCAATCGATGGCTGTTCAGCAGTTATACCGTATCCCGCCGTCAGTCTTTGATATACCGGTTGATGGTCGCCTTCTGCTCCTCATTCGCCCGGTAGTAAATCCTTAAATTTCCGACTTCATCCAGTTCAAATCTGGATTCCTCAAGGAGACCGTTGGCCTCATCCGTCATCAGGGTCTCGATCACTGACTTAAGGGTCAATCCCCTGAACTTACCGTAATCTCCCTTTAAGGCGTCGATTACATCTTCCGCACAGGCCTCGGGGACCTTCGTAAAGTGTTTGATAATCGCATAACTCAGTGGTTTCATCTGCCTAGTCCTCCTTTTTCTTAAATAAATCCAGCGGATTCATGGCGATCATCAGGATACCGAATATCATCAGTATCGCTGCCGCCCAGACGATCGGCGGAAGTGACCAGCCGTCGATGCCGCAGATGACGCCGAGGATAATCCAGCAGAAGAACGGTCCCCAGAAGGAAAACGCTCCGTTACACGCCATACCGAGAGCCGCGCCGCACATGCTGTTTCCTTTATACCACAGACTGTATGCAAACAGGGCGAAGAATCCGCTGATCACGAAAAAGATCATGGCCGGACCGCTGGTAAATGCCTGAACCGTTAAATGAGGAGCAATGCCGATATTGCCGGCAATGATACCAAAAATCGGAACCAGAATAAACAGGTTGGAAAGTCCGGAGGTACACTGGCGAATGGTAATGCCGATCTCATAGTCGATCAGGGTCGTACCATATCCGGCTACGCACCCTTCTATTCCCCAGCCCAGAGCCGCGATAAATGCGATACAGATTCCCAGAAGCCGGCCTTCCGGAGCATCGCCGCCCAGGCTGGTGCTTCCGATCATAAAGCTGGAAAGAACGCAGATACCGATACCGGCAACCATACGCTTATTCAGTTCCTGCTTGTAGAGCACTCTTCCTAAGATTGCACCGATTGCAGGGCAGAGAGCCGAAATCGGAATAACGATGGAACCAGCCATCTGAAGTCCAACCACATAGGCCGCACTGGAGATGGGGCCGCCCACCAGAGCGGCAGCGATCATGATCCAGCCTGGTTTCGTCTTTAAACAGCGGAAAAAGTCGCCCAGCTTTCCCTTTGCTCCGGCAATCACCAGAGCCCATACCGCGCTGCACGTATCGTTGATCGCGCTTCCCAGTGAGCCGAGCAGATACGTAATGACAAAAGCAGACAAAGCCGCCGTATTAGGACCATACCAGTCCGCCCAAATCCCCTTCGTCATTCCCAGTGTCATAAACGCGGAATACAGCCCGTAACAGATACCGGACATGATTGCAACAAATACACCCTTCTTAAAAAACTGAGCAGATAATTTTTTCTTCGCAGCAACAGCTGCTGCGCCTGCACCTTCATTCATTCTTGTAAGCCCTCCTTATTGGTTAAGGAGCACCCTCCGAAACGAGAGCACTCCCTGACTGATTACTCTTCTCTTGCAGCTGCCGGAAGAATGGTCTCTACCTCTGCATGAGGACGCGGAATCACATGAACGGATACGAGCTCGCCTACTCTCTGAGCTGCTGCCGCGCCTGCGTCAGTCGCTGCCTTTACTGCACCGACATCGCCTCTTACCATGACAGTAACGAGACCGCCGCCTACGAATTCCTTGCCGATTAATGTAACATTTGCAGCCTTAACCATGGCATCCGCAGCCTCGATGGATCCAACTAAACCTTTTGTCTCAATCATTCCTAATGCATCGTATTTCATTGTGAAATCCTCCTGAATTTTATTTTAATTTTAAATGCTATACTTTTTATAAACAGACGATTTACTTTACCAGAGTGACAGCCGCGGAACAACCGATTCCCATCGCGTTGGCTTCCTCTGTATCCACATGACACTCCAGTGCGGATTCCGGCGTTACACGGATTAGCACATTGCGGTAAACGCCTCCGCGTAATCCATCTGTCTCAATAGAAACAGACTGGCCGTCATGAACGCCAAACCTGGCCGCGTCATCCGGATGCATATGAATATGGCGCTGCGCCACCATCAGACCTTCCTTCGTCTGTACGGATCCCTTCGGTCCCACAAGAGTGATTCCCGGCGTACCGTCCAGATCACCGGACAGCCTCGGTTCCGCCTTGGCGCCCAGTTTAAAGCAGTCGCCTGCGAGAATCTCCACCTGTGTCCGGCTCCTTACAGGTCCCAGAATTCTTACCTTTTCAATGGCACCCTTCGGTCCGCAGACCGTTACGGTCTCTTTGCAGGCAAACTGGCCCGGCTGGGATAAGTCTTTCGTCTTCGTCAATTCGTACCCGCGGCCGAACAGGGTATCTAAATCGGCCTGGGATAAATGTACGTGCCGGTTGGATACGCCGACCGGCACCGCATTTGCCGGGGTGTTCGCGGAAGCGTTACCCGTCGCTGTGCCGTCCTCATTTTTTACCGCTTCCAAAAGAAGCTTGATCATTGCCTCATACTGATCCATGGGTCTCCTCCTTCTGCCGCTTTACTGGTTCTTCATGGCGATAACCAGTTCTCTTACGAGTGCCTCCAGCTTATCGCTGCCGCAGTCTGCGGAAACCGCAGTGTCAGCCTTCGCCGTACCGGAGGCAGAGTGTTTTTCCTCAAAGGAGGCAACGAAATCAGCCGGGCTGGAAGCCGTACCGCAGGTTCCCTGACAGCAGGACTGTGAAGCCAGTTCCGGATGACGGAACGTTTTATCTTCCTGCACCAGTGTAGCACAATTTTTCACACCGAACGCAACTTTTTTAATATTAATTAAATGCTTCGGGCTGACATTTTCAGAAACAGAGCTTCCGCCGCACGTTCCGCAGCCTAATGTAAAGGAGGTTGCCAATCCCGTGCTGATTCCGGTACCTCCCATACTTCCTCCTGTGTTGACCAGAATACGGGAAGCCGGCTTCGCCGCAAATCTTCTCACCATCTCCCTGTCTTCCGTGTGGATGCTCATGGTGTGGCCGATACCATTCTGAAGCAGGCGGATGCTGAGTTCACAGGCTTCCTGCCAGTCTCTTACCGTATAGAAGGCAAGCACGGTTGTCAGTTTTTCATAGGATAATGGGTATCCCTCACCAACGCCGCCCTGCTCTCCGATCAGAACTCTCGTTCCTGCCGGAATGGTTATCTTCGCCGCTTCCGCGATGACCTGCGGGCTTCTTCCCACGAATTTGGCATTCATGTTATGGCTGCCGCTCTTGAAAAGCAGGGCACACACCTTCTCAGTCTCCTCTGGAGTCATAAAATAGGCTCCCTGGCTCTTTAACTCTGCGACAACCGCATCCTTATTGCACTCTTCCACAACGATCGACTGCTCGGAAGCGCAGATCGTTCCGTAGTCGAAGGTCTTGCTGGCCATGATGTTGCTTACGGCCTGTTTGATATCGGCGGTCCGCTCTATGTATGCCGGGGAGTTGCCCGCACCTACGCCCAGAGCCGGTTTTCCGGCGCTGTACGCTGCTTTCACCATGCCGGGGCCTCCGGTGGCGATAATTAAGTTTACCTCTTTGCATTTCATCAGTTCATTGGTGGCTCCCATGGTCGGCATGGTGACACAGCCGATGATGTCCTCCGGCGCTCCCGCCTCCACCGCTGCATCCCGCATCAGTTCTGCTGCTTTCAGTGTACATTTCGCTGCAGACGGATGGGGGGAAAAGACGATGGCATTGCCTGATTTCACTGCAATAATGGATTTAAAGATTGTGGTGGAAGTCGGGTTGGTCGATGGAACGATTCCCATAACCAGGCCGACAGGCGCCGCCACATCCATCGTATGTTTTACCGGGTCCTCGTCGATGATTCCTACGGTCTTCATATCTTTTATCTCTTCATATAACAGAGTGGACGCTGCGTGATTCTTATAGGCTTTATCCTCCGCCTTTCCGAACCCGGTTTCCTCTGCTGCCATTTTACCCAGGCAGACCGCGTGTTCCTCTGCTGCTCTTACCATATTCTGTAATATAACCTCTATCTGCTCCTGGGAGTAGGTAGCCATCTTTTTCGCCGCGATTTCTCCTTTTCTGGCTAAATCTCTGGCTTCCTGGATGGAACGTAAATCAAAATCAAAGTTTTCCATTGTCAGGATCTCCTTTTCTATTATTTTGTTCCCGCGAAGAACCGCGTCAATCATTTCGAGCTTCGTAATAGCTCTTTAATTCCTCCAGCAGCAGTTGTTTATTGGCTTTGGACACTTCCCTGCCGGAAATCTTCAATTCTCCGTATTCGCGGGCCAGTGTCCTTAATGCTGTTACTTTCAGTCCGTCCGCCATCGCCATACCTTCGGCAATGCCGTATTTTTCAATGATGGAATCTAAGGTCTGCCGGTCCAACTTCTCCGGGAGGGCAGGGTGGGGGGATTCTTCTACTTCTTTAACCACTTCTTTAACCACTTCTTCAACCGCATCTCCAACCGCTGCGTCTTCTGCTTCCGGCTCTTCCTCGTCCGTCACACCAGGATCCGTCTTTCCGCCAGGCCCCTTCGGTGTAAACAGGATTTCCAGTTCCTCATGAGGCCGTGGAATGACCAGTTTTGCCGCCAGGCTGGAGGCCGCGATCCGTTCCACTGCTGCCGTACCGGCGTCCACAGCCGCCTGTACCGCGGCCACATCGCCGGTCACCGTAATGGTCACCAGGCCGCCGCCGACTCGTGTTTTCTCAACCAGTGTGACATCCGCGGCTTTTACCATGGCATCTGCAGCTTCCACCGCCGCCAGAGTGCCCTTTGTCTCTATCAGTCCAAGTGCCTTCATGGCTTACCTCCTTACAGCAAATCTGCCCAGTTGGCCGGATAAGTGGCATAGAACACTCTCGCCCTGTCTGGAGATCCCCATACGACTTTGGAATTCGATGGTACGAACAGCACGTCTCCGGCGTGAGCGGTATACGTCTTTCCGTCGATGGTGATCGTCAGTGTGCCTTCGATGACGTAATCGATCTCTTCATACGTCAGTTCCCAGTCAAATTTCGAGTTTTCAATAATCAGGAACCCGGCGCTGATATGGGATTCATCCTTGCTTACCAGCTCCTGGAAATACGCCGTCGCATCCGGGTTTCCGGTGTCAAACACATCCATTTTCACCGTTCTGCCCCGAACTACCTTTAAGCCATTTCCGTGGCGCTCCTCTTCATAAGGCTTAGACGGCGCCTGTAAACCGCCCTGCTCCAGTATGGTCTTTAACAGCTGGCAGAGTCCGGCCGCATCCATCTTATCCATTCCCGCAAACGCATTGGCACACACCGCTTCCGGCTGGCTTATACGATCCGTAAACCGGATCCCGCACGCCTCGGCCGCGTCCTTTGCGGAAGGTGTGATAATCGTATCGCCGTCCACGCAGTACTCGGTCTTTCCCTGTTTGCTGCACTCTTCGATATCCCTGGCGCAAACTAACTTTTTCATGGTACCACATCCCTTCTTCTCTGCGAATCTATCCATTTGGAAACACAAGTGCCGGGCGGCACTGGTGCAGCGCTGCACCGGTTTCTTCTATAATAAATTCACAATCTTCATCAATAATTCCTACTACCACGGCGTCCACCGGAATCCCGTCGTCACCCAGCATGCGGCGCGCGGAAGAACCGGTCGTGACGATCACCCGATCACCGATTCCGGCGCTGATTGTGTCCACCACGATCATTCGTTCTCCCGTCCTCGTCCCGCTAATGATCTCCGCCATCATAAACTTAAATCCGTTTAAGGATTCCGCTTTTCTGGTCGCCCAGACATTGCCGATCAGCTTTGCAGTTACCATTCCGGTGTCCCCTCTTTCTCTTTCCGCTTAATTTCCTCAAGGGCCGCTTCCACGGAGGCGGTATCCCCGAAAATAGCCAGCAGCACCATATTCTGAGGACAATTGCCGCGAATGTCTTCCACGGTAACTCCGACAGCCTTTTCCGCCACATCGGCGGCGCACACCATCTCAATCATCCGGCCCTGAACCAGCCCGACCGCATCCACCGACTCGATGGGTGTCGATGCTCCCGATCCCTTTCTTCTTAACAGGATATCGAGGGTGCCGTGCGCCGGTGATTTTATGATTCTGATTTCCATGTCACATTACCTCGTCTCATTCACAGGCTTCCTGGGTACAGCTTCGTGCAATCCCCAGTGGAGTTACAAACATGGGATTATCCGGTTTATACGTCGGAATTCCCGTCCTCTTTTCGATAATATCCTCAATCCCCGCCAGGCAGCAGGTTCCGCCCACCAGGTAGATGCCTTCCACCTGATGGCCTTCTAAATGGCGGTTGATGATAGAAGATATCTTTTCCACCACCGGCTTTAAGACCGGCAGCAGCTCCTTATGGTGCGAGGGGTCCCGCTTATAGCGTTCCGCCTCCCCGAAGGGAAGCCCATAAGCCCCGGATATAACGAGTGAAAAATGCGTTCCGCCGGTAGCCTCATCCGCCACATAAACCACTTTTCCGTCTTTTAAGATGGAGATTCCAGTGGTTCCGCCTCCGATGTCCACGACCGCGCCGTTCTTAATCTTTAACACGGCGTTGGCTGCGGTTGGCTCATCGAGAAGAGCCGTGATCTCAAAGCCCGCGCCCTGAACCACATTTTTGATGGCTCCCGAATCCAGCTCGTCGGTCCCGGGAGGAATGGCGGCCGCCGCATATAAAAGCTCACAGCCCAGCTTTTCCTCCAGTTCCTCCTTCATCTCCCGGACGATCCGGATGGCACCGATATAATCCACTACCATACCGTCCCGCACCACGTCGGCATACCGGTAGGCGCCGGCAACAGGCTTAAAGTTATCATCCAGAACCGCCACTACGACACAGGCCGTTCCTAAATCCACTCCGGTGTAATAGACGGAAGAACCGTTTGTTACCGGGTTTTTAACGACTCGTTCAAACTCCTTTACCAGGCTGTCGCATTCCTCAAATGTTATTCCTTCTTTTGACATGTATTTCCTCCAAATAACTGGCATATTAACTGGGATAAACCATTAATCACCTGATGAAGCTCCCGTTTTTTGCCGTCTCCCAGCTCCTGCTCCACGAAAGGGCTCAGTTCCCGCAGAAGACAGCGCAGCCGGTGAAGCCGGATTAAGTCCATCCCCCGGTCTGACTGGACGTGGAAGGAGGTAATCTCGAAACAGTCCTCCATATCCTCGGAAAAATTATCCGGGCAGATTCCGGTACACGCCTGGCACGGCAGCAGGCATACTTCCTCCTCTGCGGCCAGCCCCGCAAGGCAGCGCTCCATGACGAAGATTCGCTGGGCCAGAAGCACGTCGTGCTCCTTAAACTGAAGCCCCGTTTCCAAGAACAATGCCTGCGCCGACTTAAGGCGGTTTAAGAGCGCTTTTTTTTCCGGAGTGATATTCAAATCCTCCGGACATCGCGCCTCACCTTCCCGGCTGTCCGTCGCTGCTGCGTTTTCTTCTTCATCTGCACCAATACGGTCCGTATCATGCCCCGCCTTATTTTCCTCCTGTCTCCAGAAGTACAGCGGCTTCTTTCCTCCGGTTCCACTGTCCCCGAACCGCTTTGCGGAAGGTATCTCATCCGGAACCCTGATTCCACGATCCCCCAGGAACTGCCTCGCTCCCGGCGTCAGCCGTGTCCCCGGTTCCGTTTCATACGTTGTAAAGGGGGTGGTGCGGTATAAATTTCTCAAATCCGCTTCGGTTATGTATTTCATCAATATCCCCCTTTGCACAGACACCGGTATAAATTCTCCAGCTCTTCTTTCGACGGCTTTCTGGGATTCGTCACCGTGCAGTTGTCATCCAAAGCAAGCTGTGCCATACCGCCTGCGGCCTCCAGGAATTCCTCCCTGTCCACACCGCATTCCGTTATATACTGGGGAATATGGATCTGATTCATCAGAATCCTGATCTGACGGATCAGTCCGTGTACGGTCGCCTTGTCGGTTCCTGCCGAAATTCCCAGCATATTGGCCACTTCCACGTACCGCTTCAGGGCCGCCGTCTCTCCCGGAGTATCCAGCCCCGCATTGTAAGCGATCACATGGCAGAGCAGCATCGCATTGCTTCTTCCGTGCGGAATATGAAATCTTCCGCCAAGCGCATGAGCCAGGCTGTGACAGATTCCCAGGGATGCCCCGTTAAATGCCACGCCGGCCAGGCACGACGCGTTATGCATCTTCTCCCTGGCTTCCATGCTGCTTCCGTCTTCCACCGCAGTTTTTAAGTAACGCCATACCAGCCGTATCGCTTTCTCCGCACAGGCATCCGTAAAGTCACCGGCGTCTGTGGAAACGTACGCCTCCAGCGCATGTGTCAGCACATCCATGCCGGTATCCGCTGTAATATGGGGTGGTACTGAAACGGTAAAACGCGGGTCCAACAGCGCCGTATCCGGCACCATGGAATCGTCTACCAGGGGATATTTCGCCTGTTTTTCCGGGTCCGAGATCACAGCAAAGGAGGTAACCTCGCTTCCCGTTCCGCTCGTCGTCGGAATCGCGATCAGTTCCGGACGCTCCGACTGGCTCATGCCGGAATAAAGCAGGCCTGCCGCCTTTGCCGTATCGATGGCTGAGCCGCCGCCCAGCGCAATCACGGCGTCCGGCCTGCATACCAGCATCTGCTCGATGGCCTTAGTCACCACCGCAATGGTGGGATCCGGTACAACCTCAGCAAAAACAGAAAATTCCGCTCCCGCTTCCTCCAGCAGATCCGTCACCATATCCACTTTATGAGAACTCTTCATAAACGGATCGCAGATCACGAACGCCTTTTTTATTCCCATATCCCGGAGAGTTTCCAGAGAAGCTTCCCCGAGATACACTTTTGTTTTCATAATAAACTGTTCCATTTTATTTCCGCCTCCTTTCTCCTGAATTTTAGTTACTGCTCAGCCGTTTTTCCAGTTCAGGGAGCCCCTCCCCGGAAGGAAATATCACCCGGTAAAACGGAGGCTGAACCCCGGCCTTTAAAAGCTCCTTTTCACACCGGGCCAGCTGCTCCCGGCTCTTTCCTTCCTTCGTTATGACTCCGATGACCGGAGCACGGAAGGCCAGGGCAAAACCGGGGGAATATACCTCCCTCGTCTTTGTCTGATCCACCAGCATCAGAACATGAGACGCATTCTGGGCCTCCGCGATCAGGTGCTGTACCATCCAGGGAGATTCTAAGTAGGCGGCGGGAGCATCGATCGTCCGTGCTCCGTAGACCAGACAGGGCGTCCGCTTTACCGGAGAGTAATCCCCATTCAGTGCATGGGCCAGAGTCGTTTTCCCGCTCCCGCCAGCCCCCATTACCATAATTCTCTTTGTTCTCATGTTCTCGTCACCGGGGTCACGGCAAAGCCAAGCACGGTCTCCAGCGTCCGGCAGACGGAGGCAAGAGCCGTCTCCACGCTCTGGACATCTCCGGCTATGACCACCGATCCCGTGAAGCGGTCTAAAAATCCGACCTCCACATCGGCCGCCTTAGCCGCGATATCCGCCGCGATGATGGCCGTCTCAAACGGGGAGAGCGTCAGAATACCGATGGCTCCCGCCGCGTCGATTCCAAGGCACTCGTACACCTCCGGCACCGGTGATGCGATCACATGGGCGATCGTGACCTGTTTGCCGGGTACGGATTCCTCAATCACCCGGCTTACACTGGTAAGTTCCTTTCCCGCCATGGCTCTCCTTTCCTGCTGTATACCGACTCTGCTAATGTCTTACCACGGTGACAGGGAACTGATACTCCTTCAGCCAGCCCTCGATCCGCGATAAGTCCTCGTCGCTCAGGCTGGGATCTCCGTCGATGGGATAGGGCCGGTCCAGCTGATTGTATTTATTTACCCCCATCTTGTGGTATGGGAGCAGATCAATTCCCTTGAAATTCTTATAATCACGAAACGGCATCAAAAACTGGATTACCCGGTCGATCTCTTCCCTGCTGTCGTTGATCCCCTTTAGCATGGGCATTCTCACCTTGACGTTGTAACGGCGGTGAAGAAGCTCCTTTAAATTTTCCAGGATCAGCTCATTGTTTACACCGACCAGCTCGTTATGGCGTTCCGGGTCCATATGCTTGATATCGAACAGAAATAAGTCCACATACTCCGCGATTTTTAAAATGGTTTCCGTTTTCGTGAAGCCGCACGTCTCGATCGCCGTGTTATAGCCTTCCTGCTTACAGGCCATCAGAAGGTTTAAGGCCGCCTCCGGCTACGCGGTCACTTCTCCGCCGCCCAGTGTCACGCCCCCTCCCGACTGCTCGTAGAAGGCCTCATCCTCGGCAATAATCTTTAACAGCTCCGAGATGGTCTTACATTCACCTGAGATCGTCAGCGCTTCCTGGGGACACACCTCCATGCATTTTCTGCATCCGGTGCAGTCTCTGTCTCTTCGGATTTCGTGTTTTCCAGTCTCCGGGGAGAGCACGTGAATCCCCGCAGGGCAGGCATTTACACATGCCCCGCAGTCCACGCAGGAACGTTTCTTAAACATGATCTGAAAACTCCGGTCCATTCCCTCCGGATTGGAACACCATTTGCAGCGCAGCGGACAGCCCTTGAAAAACACAATGGTGCGGATGCCCGGTCCGTCGTACATGTTATACTTCTGAACATTGAATATCAATGCCTTGCGCTCAATGGAACCTGCATGTGTCTGATTCATCGTTATTCATCTCCAATTTACGGTTCTTTATAAATGGGTCAGCATGGTTCTGCTGATAATCTCATCCTGAACATCCTTGCAAAGTTCTACGAAGAAGGCGCTGTATCCGGCTACACGGACGATTAAGTCGCGGTATTTCTCCGGGTGCTTCTGCGCTTCCAAGAGCGTGTTGTTATCCAGATAGTTAAACTGCATCTCGCCGTTTCCAAAGATACTGGCGGTCCGAAGCAGGGTGATCAGGCTCTCCTCTCCTTCCGGAGTGTCCAGGAGTCCCGCCATAATCTTAAAGTTATGTACCAGACCGATATTCATGCTGTCATTGGCCATCTTGGACACAGACTTGATGATCGCAGTCGGTCCCTTGTAGTCGGCTCCCTGGGTTGGGCTGATGCCGTCGGATAACGGCAGCCATGCACCGCGGCCGTTGGCGGAAGCGCCTGTCATCTGTCCGAACGGGGTATTGTTGGAAATGGACAGAGTACCGTGGCTTAAATGGGAGTACAGGGTCTTATATTTTCTATGCTCTGCCTCAGTAAAGTCAACTAAATCCGAAGCAATCAGATCTGCATAGTCATCGTCGTTACCGTATTTCGGTGCGTTCAGGCAGTCAGTTTTGATCTGGTCATATCCGACGAAATCAGCCTTTAATGCCTCGTTTAACTGCTCCAGTGTATATTTCTTATCATCAAACACCAGCTTTTTGATCGCTGCCATGGAGTCCGTATACGTTGCCAGTCCGGACCAGACCACGCCAGGGCCGTAATTGTACATCGCGCCGCCGGAGGAAACGTCTTTTCCCTTTTCCATACAGCCCTCGTACATAATAGACATAAGAGGCTTCGGAGCAAGGTCTCTGTGGACTCTCTGGGAAATAACCGTGGCCACGTCGGTCCATTTTGTCACGTATTTGATCTCTTCCTTAACAGCCGCGTCAAATTCCTCAAAAGTCTTGAACCGGCTCAAATCTCCCATATCCGGGCAGACCTGCTTGCCGTACCAGAGCGGAACGCCGTGGTTTAACACCAGCTCGATGCAGACCGGCCACTGGGTATAGGCGGTGGAGGTCCACTGATAGAGACGGCCTGATTTCTGCGGCTCCACGCAGCCCATCAGACAGTAGTCTCTGGCGTCCTCGATGCTCACGCCCTTTGCCAGCATCATCTTGATGTGGGCGTCGTCGAAATGGCAGGCCGGGAAGCCCATGCCGGAACGGATCACGTCCACGATTTTTTTCATATATTTCTTAGGAGATTTGTTGTGGATCCGGCAGGCCAGGGACGGCTGGTAAATCTTCACGTGGCGGACAGCATCCATCAGCAGATACGTCAGTTCATTGGTTGCGTCACGGCCCTCTCTCGTCACGCCGCCCACGCACATATTGACGAATGGCTGGTAGCCGGCGAAGAACTTGGAACCGCCCTCGCTGGTGATCCACATCATCTCTGACATCTTAATCAGCATACATCCGGCAAGCTCGAAGGCCTGGAAATCATTTAACCGTCCGGATTCGATATCGCCCTTATAGTACGGATACATATACTGGTCCACACGTCCGATGGACATTCCGGTCTGGTTCTCTTCCACGACAAGCAGGGACTCGATGGTCCATACCGCCTGGACTGCTTCCCAGAAGGTTTCCGGCTTATGGGCCGGTACACGGGCGTTGACCTCGGAAATCTTTAAGAGCTCTGCCTTCCTCTTCGGATTTGTCTCCTTTGCCGCCAGCTCCGCCGCGTATTCAGACAGACGCTTTGCGTAAATCATAACGCCCTCTGTGGTATCGATGATGGATTTATAGAAATAGATTTTTTCGATATCGTCCGGGTTCTCATAATCCAGATGCTCTAAATGCTCTTTCGCTTCTCTCTGGATATCCAGCATTCCTTTCTTCATCAGGATTACGTCGTATCCGGGGTTGGAATCTCCGCCGCCGTTTAACGCGTGGTAGGAACAGTCTGATACGAAGGACTCGCCGGAGAGCTCCCATACGCCGGCTTCCCGGTACTGGTCTTCGCAGTACTCATCGACAGATTTGCCCTTCCAGAACGGGAACAGCTCCTCTCTCATGATCTTCTTGTCTTCCTCGGAAATGTAGAATGGATCCTGGGCACGCGTCCCGATGGTGTCGATCTCGTCTTCCATCCATCTCCAGGCGATATCCGGTGAAAATGCTCCGGCTCTCGGTGCTCCGCATGGTGCTCCGACGATCAGCTCATGGTCCTGAATCACCAGAGGCGCCGTCTCACAACAGTAGCGGAAGCATTTTGCACGCAGAAGAATCTTCGGCATGCCCGGATTCTCTTTTGCGATCTTTGTAATGGCTCTTGCACGGTAAGTCGTGATGGAAGGAACCTGCTTTAAGTAGTTATCCTTCAGGAGCTGAAGACGCTCGGTGATCCCATCGGGAATCTCTGTGCCCTCGCCGCTGCATACTCCCGTTTTCTCCGGAGCGCCCTTTGGCAGATCGCCGGAAACGGATTCCAGCATCTTTACCAGCGCCTCCCGCTGTTCCGGCGACATGTTTCTGGTCGCATCTGCAAATTTATCTGTAAACTCACGAATATCCAATTTGTATTACCCCTCTTTCCTGCTTATTCTTCTTCGGCCATCCACTCCAGGAGCTTCTTCATGGCCCGCTCCAGCTCGTCATCCAGGCTGTCATCCCCGCCTTTCGGGACTGCCGTCTGCCAGGTTGTGCTTAAAACCGCGGCATCGGCGCGGCCGTTTCTCTCCTCTGCGTCTCCGGCCATCCGGTCTTCGATCTCCCGCACTCCGTATCCCACATTTCTGACGTAAATCAGGTTCATGGGGGAAACGCTGTCCGAGGTGATTCCGACCCCGGCGGTAATGCTTCCGAGCGTCATGGCCGGAAACAGATTCGTCGTCACGCCCATGCTCCCGAACACAGCCGGAGTGTTCACCAGCATCCTGGCGACTGGTTTCTTCAGTGCAAACTGGCGAATGACCTCTTCATCCTTCGAATGAATCACAAGTGTGTGTCCATGGCTTTCATTTGCCAGCAGTTCGATGCATTTCTCACAGGCGTGAACCCAGTCATTTTCTATGTAATACACCAGAACCGGACACAGCAGCGCCCTGGCGTATGGATTTCTGTCTGATATATACTTCTGTTCGGAAACCAGTACCTTTACCGTATCCGGAACGGAGAATCCCGCCCTTCGGGCCAGCTCCCGCGCCGGTTTTCCCACCAGTTCAGGGTCCTGACTGCCGTTTTCGGGACAAAGCAGCCCGATCAGCTGTTTTTCCTCGTCCCCCGACATGAAGTAGGCGCCGTTTCTCTCAAATTCCCGTTTTGCCTCACCGGCGATGCGGCTGTCTGCAACGATATACTGTTCCGCCGCCGGCACAATTCCGTAATCAAAATTCCGGCTGGCCATAATGGCTTTCACCGCCTTCGGTATGTCCGCCGTCCTCTCAATAAACGCCGGGGAACCCACGGTTCCTCCATAGATGAACGGTTTTCCCGCGGCCTTCGCGGCCTCTGTCATCTCCGGAACTCCGGTGTCGATTACCAGAGCTACGGCCGGATGGCCGATCAGCGCTTCCGTTCCCTGACGCGTCACGGTGCCTAAGTAAGAGAGCGCGCCGTCCGGAAGCCCCGCCTCAGCGGCCGCTTCCATCAGAATATCCAGCGCTCTGCCCGTAGTCTTCGCGGCCCGCTCATGGGGAGCGAAGACGATGGCGTTGCCTGATTTCACCGCGATGAGCGCCTGATAGATGGCCGTGGATACCGGATTGGTAGATGGTGTCAGCGCTGCGATAATTCCTAACGGTACGCCGACCTTCATCATTTTCTCTTCCCGGTCCTCCGAAATGATTCCCACAAAACGCATGGTCTTAAGCTTCTCGGGCAGGTATTCGCAGATATACCGGTTTTTCCTGTATTTATCCTGCCAGTTTCCGTATTCCGTCTCCTCGCAGGACATGACCGCCAGTTCCCTGGCGTGTTTTGCCGCCGCCTGCGCCATATGTACCACAATGCGGTCCAGCCTTTCCTGTTCAAAACCAGCCAGCACTTTTCTCGCCTCGCCGGCATTTTCCATCAGGATTCTGGCTTCCTGGACAGAAAGCAAGTCTTTATCAACAAAACGCATTGCCTACGCTTCCTTTCCTTACTCCGCCGGAAGAAGATTCTTTAAGGAGTAACGTGTGATGATCTTCTCCAGATCAGGATGAGGCCTCGGGATTACAACAGAGCTGTAAACCTCGGCTCCCATAGCTTCCACTGCCTTTACTCCGGCATCTACCGCCGTCTTACATGCTCCCACATCACCGCGCACCAGCACGGAAATGTATCCGGAAGCCACATTCTCATATCCAATCAGTTCCACATCGGCCGCCTTGCACATCGCATCCGCGGCTTCCAGAACGAATACCAGGCCAAATGTTTCAATGGAACCAATGGCTTCATATCTTTCCATAAAATTTTTCCTTCCTGCCGTTTATCTGTTCTTACGCATCAACATCGTGTACGGATACAATATCGCCTACTCCCTGAATCGGTCTCGGCATTACATTCTTAGCCGTCAGCTTTCCGATAGCTGCCGCAGCTGCCGCTCCGGCCTCCACAGAGGACCGTACGGCTGCCACATCTCCCTTGACCATGATGGTCACAAGGGTGGAACCTACGTTTTCGTAGGATATGAGTTCCACGTCCGCTGCCTTTAACATCTTATCCGCCGCTTCCAGCGCGGGTGTCAGGCCGATGGTCTCCACCAGGCCCAGTGCCTCTTCTCCGTAATATCTCACCTGCGCGACCTCCTCCTATTCAGGTTTTCTGCAGACCGGAAGTATGCACTCCACTTCTGCATGAGGACGTGGGATTACATGAACGGATACCAGCTCGCCTACGCGCTGTGCTGCTGCCGCACCTGCATCCGTCGCAGCCTTTACCGCTCCGACATCGCCTCTCACCATAACGGTAACGAGACCGCCGCCTACGTGTTCCTTGCCGATTAAGGTGACATTCGCCGCCTTTACCATGGCGTCCGCCGCTTCGATCGATCCTACCAGCCCTTTTGTTTCAATCATTCCCAATGCATCGTACTTCATGAAATATCCTCCTTCTGGATTTGAAATTAGATACATTATCTAATTTCAGACTGTAGACAACTAGCCTCCTAATAGGAGGCGGTTGTCTTTTTTCTTTC
>NZ_JBKVCZ010000096.1:0-26957 GCF_046966825.1 Hungatella sp.
AAAGATGCCAATCGAAACGCGCTGTTGCCGACCACCGTCACATAGTTCTGCATGGCGACGAAACGCCCTCCTGCCGCCTCGAAAAATGACCTGCGGACAACATCCACATACGGAAGCAGGACAAACACGGCTGTCCCCGCCAGACTCGGCAGAAGGAACAGATACGCCTTCCGTGCCAGACGGCCCGACTGTGTTTTATTCCGCATAATACAGCTTCGCCTTGTTTTCAAACTGCCCCGCCGCCTCGGCCGCAGTCTGTTTCCCTTCAAAATATCCCTTTGTTTCACTGACTATCATCTCCAGCAGTATATCGTCAACAGAAATGGGCGTATGGAGCTTATCCAGCATTCCCATAATTTCTTCCTTCTTCTTATCATCCGGGTACTCTGCGCTCATCATATCGCCGCCGTCAAAGCTGAAACCGATGCTCACCGTGGAAGTCCGTTCTATCCAGGCACCGGAAGCGGTCTTACTCACAGTAAATCCGTCATTTAAATCCCCATTCTGAACCTTCGGTGACAGGGCAAACGCGACAAACTCTCTCGCAGTTTCCTTTTCCTTACCAAAGCTGGTGACTCCCAGAAGTCCCTTCGGATAATAGATATCATTAAACTGTTCCATCTGGTAACCATACTTATCAACGATTGCAGCAGGTGTCATGACATCCATCATACCCGCCAGTTCCACCAGAGAGATCTCTGCATTTTTCGTCAGCAGTCCATAATCGCTTAAACCAGTAAATCCTCTCGTATCGGCGGCATTGTATACCCGTCCGCGGCCGCCGTCTTCCGATTCGTCGAAGACTACCTTGCTTCCGCTGGCGTCTCCCGCCAGCTTCGCGGTTTCCAGAAGGATTCTGACTTTCTCCGTATCCAGCTGTCCGGCGTCTTTTCCTGCCAGCTCCGGATAGTAGAGACAGATCATCTGCCTCAGAATATTTTCATAGATGGTCTTTGGGAAGAGAGCCTTATCCGGATTCGCCTCCTGCCACGCCCGGAGAGAACCGATCGCAGCCATCTGGCTCATTGCCGTTCCATCTCCGTATATAATTGGAATACCGACACGTACCGGGTACTGATAGACACTTCCGTCGGAACCGGTGAAGCTCTCCGCTATGTTGGGGTATAGCTCTCCCGCTTTTACCATGGGAGTGATAATATCACTTAAATCCTCCAGAACCCCTTTTTCAATATAGGACTCGATCGGAAGCCCATCCAGCACCAGCACGTCAGCGCCGTTGCCGTTTAACAGTTCTGCGTTTAAGGAACGGATCGTATCGGATTTTAAGGTGCTCCCCGACTCGCCGGCTCCGTCGATCAGTTCGACTCTGACATCGGGATGCTCCATCTGGAAAAGGGAGGCCGCCTGTTTCACGGTCTGGTTTTCCGAAAGGTTAAGGCCGTATACTGTAAGGGTTTTTGAAGGAACGGTCGGCATATCCGGATCATACGTATAGCGGGCCAGTTTCTGTTCCTCACTTTCCGAGTACCATAAGTAAAAATCATTGTCATTTCCGACGAGAAGACGTTTAACGTATGCGCTGGGCATGCTCATGGAATTCAGGGAACCGTCCACGATGGTCTCCCACATCGTTCCCTGATCCGCCATGTGATGAATTCCTTTAGTATTGGCAAGGTAGAAATCATCTCCTTCTCCACGGGCCAGACTTCCGTATACGTCTGACTCGTCGGTCTGGAACGGAATCACTTCCTTCTCCGCCAGCGATTTTAAATCGTACCGGAGAAATCCCCTGTCTCCTGTAGTCATAAAGCTATTAGCTGTCAGCGTGTGGCTGTCACAGAAATTGCTGTGGGAATTCCTCTGAGGGAGCTTCTTTTCCACCACGCCATCCGTACCGACGACGATGACCTGGTCACCGGAGGGAATGAACAGCGTGCCGTCTTCGCTTACGTACAGTCCGTTCAGCAGAACCATGGCATCCTCAATCCCGGCGGAAATCTCCTGCATGGGCTGCCCTTCTGCAAACTTCACCAGATGCGCCTTATAACTCTGATCCGCGTAGATCAGATAAAGCGTCCCATCCGCGCCGTAAGCGGAATACGTTAAATAGTCGCTGTCCTGAAGCTCCTGCACCGGAGATGCCGTATCTTCGCTCCAGGAGGAACCGTCGTAGCGGTAGGCCTTCTTTTTCCCATCCACTTCCTGGCCGATTAAGGTGAACATCACCAGCTCCCCGTTCTGGTCCTGGATGATATCCACAACACGTTCCGTTCCAGCTTCAAACGGATATGCAACCGCCTGCTCCACGTAACGCCCCTTTGCGACGTCCGCGGTTCCCGTGTCCGCAGTCCCTGCTTGTTTTGTACTGCCCTTTGCCCCCTCAGCGGCGCCATCCTTCTGTTCCTTTGCGCCGCATCCGGCGGTCATGACCGCCATGACCGTGGCCAGAGCCAGAGCCGCGGCTCTCTGAATCAAGTGACTGTTTTTCATTTTCTTTTATTCCTTTCTCTCAATACACTCCTGCATGAATCAAACCATATCTTTATTCTGTCTCCGCCCGATAGAGCGTCACCTTGCTGATTATGGCCTTTACAGCGGCCGGGAGATCCTGTGTCCCGCTGAAATAGCCTTCCGATTCTTCCGCCATAATGGACAGAACCGTGGGATCCGGTACGACCGGATTATTCAGGTCCGGGATCATATCCAGCAAAAGCTTCCGCTCTGATTCCGTTGGATAATCCCCATAGATCATAAGGCCATCCCAGTTCCCCGTCCCATAGCTCATCACTATTTGCCGCTGCTTCCATCGTTCCACACCAGCACGGGTGACGGGGAAGCCATCCTCCACGTCCTCTCCCTGTATCTGTTCCGACAGCAGGAAGGTTACAAAGCGTTCCGCCGTCTCTTTCTGCCTGCTGTTCCGGTTAATGGCGACCCGCTCTTCCGGATAGAAGGTATGATTGACGGATTGAAGCGGATACCCTTTTTCCCTCATAACTGCAAACGAAAGGCTCATCTCCGCCATTTCCCGCGGAAGCTCCAGAGAGGCTTGATTGTCTCCCGCCATAATCCCCAGATGGTCCGGAGTGGTAAACCCGTTCTCAGCGACCAGATTATACCGTTTTCCGGCTCCGTTATCCTCGTCCTCCGGATACAGAACGCGTGCGCCGGAATGCTCTCCGGTCCGCATGGCCGCTTCCAGAAGGTCTGTAAGCTCCTCTTCCTTTAATTTTCCATCGTCATCCCAAAGCTCCTGGTCATACAGAAAAGCAAGGCGCCGGAGAATATTTTCATATACGGTCTTTCCACTTATGGAGCCGGCTCCCGGCGATTCCTGATACTCCAGATACGCCTGCAGGCTGGATAGACTCGCTGTGGCCCCGGCCTCCCCATATACAACCGGGAATAAGACCCTCACTGGCACCTCGTAGACAGATCCGTCGCTTCTCCGGAAATGGCCGGTCAGATTCCGGTATATTTCCCCACTCTCTGTAAACGGCGCAAGAAGTTCGCTCATATCCTCCAGAATCCCTTTTTCTATATAGGACTTTCCCGGAAGGCCGTCCAGCACGAGAACATCCGTTCCCGCTCCGGTCAGCAGCTCCTCGTTTAAGCTTCGGATGATATCCGCATCCATCATCCCTTCCATCTGCTTTCTTCCGTCGATCACCTCGACACGAATATCGGGATTTTCCATCTGGAACCGTATGGCTCCCTGGCGGATCAGATACTTCTCCGACAGATCAAGACCGTATACGGTCAGCGTCGATGTCGGAACGGAAATGATGTCCGGATCGTATACATAGTGTGCAAGAACGGGATTTTCGTCTTTCTCGTACCATACGAAAAAGTCGTTGTTCTTACCGACACACATCTTACTAATTCTAATCCCCGGAAGGCTTAAGGAATTCAGGCTCCCGTCCACAATAGTCTCCCACATCGTCCCGCCGAGCGCCATGTGGTGAATTCCCGCCGCGTTGCACAGGTAGATATCGTCCCCTTCTCCGGCTGCGAGGCTGCCCTCCGCGTCGGAGTCCCCCGTCTGGTAAGGAATCGTCTCCAGTTCCTTTCCTGTCTCCATGTCATAAGCCAGAAATCCCAGGTCACCCGCCGTTATGTACGTATCTCCCACCAGTGTGCTGCTGGTATTCAGCGTGCTGTTTCTGTTTTTCTGATACAGCTGGAGGGACCCCCCGTCTTCCGGCTTCCAGACCACGGTCCTTCCATCCATCAGGGAAAAGAGCACTGCCCCGCTGTCAGCCGCCAGAAAATCGGAGATATTATAGATCCCATCCTTTTCAAACGCGGGATCTGCAAGCCGCTCCATCTTCTGACTGCCCCAGGCCATCTTTCCGATGTATCTCTCTTCCCCCTGTGTAAGGTAGTAATACGCCGCATCCTTCGTACCGTTCATCTTTAAAAGCATGCTGCCCTCGGGAATGCTGGCGGTGAGGGCTTCATCCATGTTCCATTCACCCGTATCTTCCATCCGGTAAATCCTGTTTTCCATCTCCTGGTTGTATGTGAGAACCAGGAGATCTCCTTCCGGAGAAAGCATCATGGCTTCCATCATCTCCGTCGATGGATCGAACGGAAATGCCAGTTCCTGCTCCACATACCGTCCTCTGGGGACGTCTGAGTTATCACCGGTTCCTCCATTATCGGCCGTCGGCGCATCCGCCCCGCCCGCCTCCGCACCACCCGGCTTCGGGCCGCATCCTGCCGCCATCACAGTTACCGCGGCCAGTATCAGGAGCCATGCGGCGGCTTTCCGTGCGGTCATTCCTTTTTTTCTGTCCATCCCTTTTTGTCCTTTCTGCCATTCCGGATTTACCTTTAGAATAATCATACCAGAGAAATCTCTAAAAAAACTGGAAACGGCTGGTTTTTAGATTTTTTAGAGATTTCTCTGCTATAATAGAGGAAACAACTGATATAAATAAGAAAGAAAGCAGGGATCACAGACATGAGAATCTTACTGGTAGAAGATGATAAAATACTGTGCAGCACGGTAGCCATGCAGTTAGAGCAGGCGGGATATCAGGTCGATCAGTGTTACCGGGGCGACGACGCCCTCTACTACGCGACGGAGTATCCCTACGACGTGCTGATTCTGGACCGGATGCTCCCGAGCCTGGACGGTTTAAGCCTCTTACAGGCCATCCGGCAGAAATCCGTCATGACTCCTGTCATCATCACCACCGCGCTCGACGGTGTGGGCGACAGAATCGACGGGCTGGACGCAGGCGCGGACGACTACCTGGTCAAGCCCTTTGCAGTGGAGGAACTCCTGGCGCGGATCCGGGCAGTCACCCGCAGACCCGGACGAACCGCGGACACCGCGAATCTGACCTTCGGCAGCCTCTGCCTGGACACAGTCAAGCATGAGCTCACCAGAGAAGGCGCCTCCTCCGAGACGGTTACCCTCTCCGGCCGGGAGTCATCGCTTCTGGAGTATCTGATGAGAAACGCCGGCCGTACGCTTCCGCGAAATGCCATCCTCTCCTACGTGTGGGGACCGGATTCCGAGGTGGAGGCAGGCAATCTGGACAACTACATCTATTTTTTACGCCGGCGTTTAAAGGCGATTCATGGAAATGCAAAAATCCAGACGGTCCATGGCGTCGGCTACCGGCTGGAGGAATTCCATGATTAAAGAGCTTCGCAAAAAACTGACCCTGTTGTACACCGTAACCACGGGAACCATTCTGACCCTGGTAGTCGCAGGACTCCTCTTCTACAACCTCCGTGTATCGGAAAAGGACGCGCTGCAGACCTTCCAGAATCAGATCGTAGCCGTCGCGTCCCGCATGCAGTACGGCTCCACCATTTCCGGAAGCTGGCTGGCCCAGACCGAGGCTTCAGAAAAGCTGATCATACATATTGAGGAGAACCGGGAACCATTTCTCTATTCCGGGTCCTGGGCTCCGGCCACGGACCGGCAGACGCTCATCGACCGGGCGCGGGAAGAGGCCCTGAAGGAGAAAGTCAATCCGGCGGTGCGCCCCGTCTCCTCCTCGGTCATTCAGAGCTCGGTCTTCACGGTAAAGGGGGATCAGGGAGACTCCTATTACGGCACAATCCTTGTCTTTCCCACCGCCAAAGGATATCAGAGCCTGACGCTTCTGGGGTACCGGACGCCGGGTATCTCTCTGATCAGGAGTCAGGGGCCGCGCTTCCTGCTGTTCGATATTCTGGGGATTGCAGCCCTCTTTTTCGTCAGCTGGTATTTCGTCGGAAAATCCCTGGAACCGGTGGAAATGAGCAGAAAACGCCAGAACGAATTCATCGCTGCCGCCTCCCACGAGCTTCGCTCTCCGCTGGCAGTCATCGAATCCAGTGTCACCGCATCGACGCAGTGGCGGCAAGTCACTCTCCCTTACAGTCGGCGGAAGGTTCGGACAGTCCCTCTCCCTTGCAATCAGCGGAATGTTCAGAAAAACAGGCCCAGTATCTGAAAAACATACGGAGTGAATGCAGGCGCATGGCGGCGCTTGTGGGGGATATGCTGCTTCTCGCCTCCACAGACGCCGGCAGCTGGTCCATCAAACAGGAAACAGTGGATATGGATACACTTCTCATCGAAACCTACGAGCTCTTTGAACCGGTCTGCCAAAACAGCCAGGTCAGGCTTTTCCTGGAGCTGCCGGAAGAGACGCTTCCCCATATAACCGGCGACGCCTCCTGCTTAAAACAGCTGCTCACCATCCTTTTGGACAACGCCGTGTCCTATACACCGGCCAATAAAAAGATCACCATAAGCGCCGCGGTGAAAGGGAAAGAAATGACGATCTCCGTAGCAGACCAGGGGTGCGGGATTCCCGCCGATGTCAGGGCGCATATCTTCGACCGCTTTTACCGGGGCGACACCTCCAGGACGGACAAACGCCATTTCGGTCTCGGCCTCTCCATCGCCAAAGAGCTGACTACGCTCCACGGCGGCCGGATCTCGGTGGATGAAACGGAAGGCGGTGGCGCAGCCTTCCGGGTGATGCTGCCTGTCACGGCGGAAAATGAAGGGCAGAGACTGTAAATGCGCCCGCTCATTGATCAGGAAAATAAAAAAGGCAACAGGCCTGATTTTTTGCGGACCTGTTGTCTTTGCTTACAAATAAACCACATTTCTTATCCTATTGCCTGTTCAGCGCCTCCCGGTATTCACTGGGAGTCATCCCGGTAAACTGCTTAAATACCTTGCTGAAATACCTTGGATTCTCATATCCGGCCATCATGCTGATATCGGACACCTTCTTTTCCGGGTCGGCCAGCATCTCCTTCACCTTCTCCATGCGCACCTCTGTCATATACTCCACAAAATTCTTTCCGGTTTTTTCCTTAAACAGGCGGCTCAGATAATTGGGATGCAGATAGAACTGGTCGGCCAGCATATTGAGCGTGATTGTCTCATTGAAATGGCGCCGGATAAACAGCTGGACCTCCTTGATCACTCCGCCGCCCAGCTGCACCTCATCAGATTCATTCAGCTTCTGCACCAGCATGCCGGCATAGCCGGTCATACAGTCAATGGTCAGCCGGTAATTGTCGCAGAGCAGAATCTTCTCCAGCATCTTATTCAGCTGGCCGTGCAGATCTATGCCGTCCCCCTTCATGCCCTGCAGCAGTCCATTCAGCTCGATCAGACACCGGATACATACGGTCTGGAACTGCATCACGGACATTTTCAGCGCGCAGATACTCTCCAGTGCGGAATCCAGCTGGGAAACCGCGCAGCCGCGCTCTTCGGGATTGGCCAGGACGCCAACCAGCTCCGAGTATCTCCTGACGGGTGGTCCTGGGAAAACAGGGTTTTATTTTTTATACCAGATCATCCCCCGCTTCTCGCTGGCCCGATGGTAGCGCAGGGCCTTTCCGGACTCCTCATAGGCTTCTCTCAGCGCGCCGATACCGTGCTTGAACTTGCTGATTCCGCAGGACCACTCCAGCCCCACCTGACAGGTCTGTTCCAGGATATCCACAAAGTGGTCGGCCTCCGCCTCATTTTTGCAGGGAATGATCGCAAACAGCTCATAGACATTGCAGTCCAGCAGGTACGCATCCGGCACAATGGCCATGATCTTCGCCCGGAGAAGCTTCTTTTTCTCGATGATCTCCTCCTCCGACAGTTCACGGCTTAAGAGCTCCATGGACAGTCCATGCCACCATTCCAGGACGGGCAGCTGGTATTTCTCCTGCTCCAGCCTGGAATAGCCCTTTACAGCGGAAAGGAGCAGGCCCTCAATCCGGTTGTTCCGCACCTCCTGAGCACGCCTTTCCTCCATAAAGTCTTTCCCCAGGCGCTCCAGCAGCTCTTCCACCTCTTTTAGGTTCACCGGTTTGTTTAAATAGTCCACCGCACCATACCGTATGGCCTCCCTCGCATAGGAGAATTCGCTGAAACCGCTGAGAATCACGGATTTGACGCCCGGATACGACTTCTGGATGATCTGGAGCATATCCAGCCCCGTCTTCCCCGGCATCCGGATATCCATAAATACCACATCCATGGCGGTTCTCTCCATCAGTGCCAGGGCTTCATCCACGCTGTAGGCAATCCCCTCCACCGAAAAACCGTACTCCTGCCATTTGACGAATTTTGCCAGTCCTCTGCATACAATTTCCTCATCATCTACAATTAAAACTTTGTATGCCATCTTCCTCTCCTTTGCTCTTTTCCATATTCTCCGAATGCTTCCGCACAGGCAGGGTGATCCTGATCTCGGTCCCCGCCCCTAAACGGCTGGTGATGCCTATGCCGCACGCATCCCCGTAAAACAGCCGGATCCGCTGATAGACATTGACGAGACCTATGTTCTCATCAGCCACATCCGTTCTTTCCATGTTGGCGGTCAGCTGGTCCACTTCCTCCCTGGACATGCCTTTCCCGTTGTCCCTTACGGTTATCTGCAGATCTGCACCTGTGATACACGCCCGGATCACGATCCGGTATCCGCTGCTGCCGTCGTCGAAGGCGTGCACGACGGCATTTTCCATGATGGGCTGCAGCATAAACTGGGGAATATAGATGGCTTCCTCATCCGCCTGCATATCGATCTCCAGCTGGATTTTCTCTCTGTGCCGGAAATTAATGACGTCCAGATACGTTCTGGCGTGCTCGATTCCCTCTTTCAGTGTGATCGTATTGCCGCCGGTGCGCATCCCCATGCGGCACAGCCTGCTGAATTTCTCAATCATCTGGGTCACGGCGCTTTCCCCCTCCGCCTCGTACATGGCCTCCCACCGGATAATATCCAGGGTGTTGTACAGGAAATGGGGGTTGATCTGCATGAGCAGCGCGTCCAGGCGGGCGTTGGCCCAGCTTATGGAGATCTTCTGCCGTTTGATTTCGGACAGATACACCTGGTCGATCAGCTGGTCCGTCTTGTCCGCCATCTCATTGAACCGGTCTCCCAGTATGGTGATCTCATCGTGACCGGAGTTCTCATACCGCGCGTTCCATTTGCCGTCCCCGGTCTTTTTCATGACCCGGACTAACTGGCTGACCGGCTCCGAAATGCTGCAGGTCAC
This sequence comes from Hungatella sp., assembly GCF_046966825.1. Lineage (NCBI taxonomy): Bacteria > Bacillati > Bacillota > Clostridia > Lachnospirales > Lachnospiraceae > Hungatella > Hungatella sp. The sequence continues at coordinate 9,487 of NZ_JBKVCZ010000096.1, forward strand.
GTAATAGGAGATGATAAAGCAGGCGACAACGATCAGAAGGAGCACCAGGATGCACAAGTTTCTAATTCGATACGTCCCCCTATAAAGGACCGCCAGCTCCGCGATATAGGCCACGAACACGCCGGTATTGGGAATCTGCTCATAGGCCAGTATCACCTTTTTTCCGTCGATCTTCTTTTCCCGGATGCCCTGTCCATCCTGCTTCATCTCCTGGAACAGCAGATCGTCCTTGGGAAATGCGGGAGCAGTGAGGCTGGGATTGAACCACATCAAAACACCGTCCTCCCCGATTAAAAAGGTATTTCCATCCTTATAGGCCTCATAGCCCTCCATGGCACCGGAAAATGCGTTCAGGTTGACATTCATTAACAGCACGCCTAAAAACTCCCGTTTTCCCGGCGCGTAGACGCCGATTCCCAGCGTGATGATATTGGGATAGCCGTAGATGCTCTGCTCATTCTGATAGAAGATGTTGGTCTGCTCCGCCATATCAAACCAGACGGGATACCCCTTCTTCTCCTGGGGAATGAGGTAGATATCCGTCTTATAAAACTCTTCAAGGTTGCGGATGCAGCCGCCTCTCCGGTATCCGTCGGGTTCCACCATGTAGTACTGTTCCCGGGGCGTCACAAACTGGACATTGACGATATACTTCTGATTGTAGCGCATATTGTACAGCCTGCTCTCCACAAAGTAGCGGTTTTCCTCGTACTTATTTTTGTCCGCCTCCGTTTTGAAGGGATACAGCTGCGCATTCTCTTTGAGCGCACGGATCACCTTGCTGTCATCATAAAATGTCAGGGCGGACTCTTCGTATTCCTGCATGGTGTCCTGAATCTTTAATTCCACGTTCTGGACTAATAAGGAGCTGTACCGGTCGATATTGGCTCTGATCTCGGCGGAATATTTGTAAAAGCTGAAGAAGGTAAGGAATATGGCAGCCGTCATAATCAACAGCATAAAGGAGAGATTCAGGCGGCGGAAAATACTGACCCGGCGCAGCACGGCCTTAATGCTGTGATCCCATCTTTGTTTCATTTCTTTCAGTTTCTGCATCATGGCCATACATCTCCCCGTCCCTTTCCTGTTACAGTTTTTGCATCGTAAGTGACTATTATATCATAAGAATGCCAAAAGGCCAAAAAGTGCAGGCTGTTATCCTCGCACTTTTTGGCTGTTCTATGGATCTGTACTGTCGGTCTGTTCTGTCTGTTATCTCTTATTTGCCTCATTGAAAGCCTGCAATGCCTCGCTGGCACAGAGATCCTGCGCTGCGCTGAATTCTTTTTCCGGATCGGCATTCGGATCTACTAAAATTTTCTGTACCGCACGGTCAACGTAGGAACCGAAATCAGATTTTCCGTAGAATTCAAGACGGCCTACGGATTTGGCGGCTTCCAGAACCTGATTGTACTCTTCCGGGAACTCGTAGAAATCCGTTACGCTGATGTCATCTCTTGGAATGATAACCGGATTTAACGCGCCCTTGGTAGCCAGGTTCTCAAAGAAGGAAGACAGATACGCCCTGCTCGTATAGAAACTGATATATTCCCAGGCGGCGTCCTTCTTCGCCTGATTGGTCTTGGCATTGATGGCATAGCAGGTTCCTGCGATCGCGGTGGTGCGTTCTCCGGATGGTCCTGCCGGAGGAAGGCTTAATCCGATGTCGTCGGGATCGATTCCCTTTTCAGCCGCTTCCGCTACCCAGTCACCGGCAAACGGCATCATGCCGATCTTTCCCAGTCCAAAGTTTGTTACAAGATCGCCGAACTTCAGGGTTAAGTCACTTTGAAGCACGCCCTCGCTGCGCAGCTTCTGATAGTATTTTGCAGCCTCGATAACGGCCGGATCGGTAAAGGTAAGCTCTGCCGTTCCATCTGCATTCTCTTTCGTCAGATCTCCGCCGGCCTGCCATACGTAATACTGGAAGAACCACTCGGTCCATTCAGCGGCCAGCGTCGCATATCCGGTAATCTGCTTATCCGGATTGTTGATCTTCTTCGCATCCTCGACTGCCTCATCCCAGGTTGCCGGCGGCTCTGCGATTCCCGCCTCTTTAAACAGCGCTTTGTTATATCCGAACAGCATGGGCGCTACCTGATACGGCAGACCGTAGTAGCTGCCGTCCTTTTTAAACATATCGATGTACTCGCTTGTGAAATTGCCCCATTCATCCCAGTTGTCCGTATACTTGTTCAAAGGCTCCAGGATTCCCGCCGCAATGTATGTATTCATCATGGTGAAGGAGGAATCAACCAGATCCGGTGCGTTGCCTGCGGCTACGGCCTGATAGAATTCGTTGCCGGGGTCCCCCTCTTTTACTACTTTATTTAATGTGATCCATGGATGCTCCTCCAGGAACTGATCTTCCATCTGTACGTACCAGTCGTCCTTGTTGCGGCTGGTAAGCCAGATAGTAAGCTCCACGGGTTCTTTCTCAGCAGTATTCTGCGCTTTTGTCGTCTCCGGAGCTTCGGTATTCCCCGTCTCGACCGCCTGTGGGGCCGCCGTCGTAGCGTTGGTCTCCGCGGGCTTGCTCCCGCAGCCAGTCATCAAACCTGCTGCCATGGACATACTTAACGCGATTGCCAATGTTTTTTTCATAAATGATCCTCCTTCTTGCCTGTCACACCTCATCGCTGAAGTGATTATTTTTTAGATGAATTAATCATAACAGATGAACGGTTTCATGAAAAGAATAGAAAATTAACGGATACACAGAAATATGTCATTATTCTTAACCTGTTTCCGCCCGGAAGCAAAATACTTTAAGAATAGTGACCTCAATGTTTATTGAATCCATTATAAATAAAAATGGTTGCTTTTATAATAGAACCAGCGTAACAGTTCAGCCCTCGCTTCCGGCAGCCGCGGTCCGTCCCGGCGCTTTCGTCTTCCGGACCTTTCCTGTGACTTTGCAGGGTAGCGGAAAGTCCCCCTCATTCCATTCGGCGGAGTAGTTAGCAGTTCTTAATGCGCAGAATTTTTCGTTCAGGGGAAATCCCCACCTGTCTGAGCGCAGCGAGTTTGGGGATTTTCACTGGCTTTTAGAAAAATACTGCACATTTAGAAATGCTTATGCCCGAAACCGGAACTGGAAAGGTCCGGAAGACGAAAGCGCCGGGACGGACCGCGGCAGCCGGAAGCGAGGGCTGAACTGTTACAAACCAGCATCTATATAGAAAGAAATCGGAGGTTTTTATGAAGAGACATCTATTTTCAATAAGTTTCGGCAGCTACTCTTTCAGAAAAAAGATAACACCCTGGTGTATTCTGGCGCTGCCCATGATTTTTACGGTCTGGTTAAAATATTACCCGATCCTCAGCGCCTTTTATATTTCCCTGTTTCAATACGATCCTATCCAATCGCCGGGTACTTTTGTAGGCTTGTCCAACTACGTCAGCATGTTTAAGATGCCTTATTATTGGGAAGCGTGGAAAAATACGTTTATCTTCCTGCTGCTGCAGCTGGCCATGTGCTTTTTTATTCCCCTGATCCAGGCGCTATTCCTCAATGAGCTGACAAAGCTTCAGAAAAGCCTGACCACCCTGTACATACTTCCGGCGCTGATTCCCACGTCAGTAAATGTCATTATCTGGAGATGGATCTGGCATCCGGATTACGGCGTCGCCAACCAGATTATAAAATTCTTCGGCGGCCAGCCCCAGACATGGTTAAGCGATCCCAATCTCGTAAAGTTCTGTATCATTTTCCCCGGAATCTTAGGGGGCGGGCTGACGGTGCTCCTGTATCTCTCGGCCATTCAGGGGATTTCCACCGATATTATGGACTCGGCTTCTCTCGATGGCTGTACCGGATTTGGGCGAATCATCCATATTATACTGCCGAATATCTCTTTTATGATCTTTATTCAGCTGATTATGAGCGTCATCACCACCATGCAGCTGCTGGACGCACCTTACATGTATGCTTCCGGAGGGCCGAGCGGCGCTTCCACCACACAGGGCATCTTCATCTATAATGCGTTTAACCAGGACTTGAACTACGGGCGCGGTTCGGCCGCATCGGTGATTCTTCTGCTCGTCATCGCGGCCCTGACCATCATGCAGATGCATTTTGAAAAATCAGAGAAGGAATAGGAGGAGCCAGACAGAATGAAAAAGAACACAACGACGAAAAAGACGAAAATCAAATACGGGGCCGCCGAGCGCAGGCTGAAAATCTGCGCCGTCGCGGTATCCCTCCTCTTTGCCGCTTTGATGCTTTATCCGCTGATTTTCGCGGTATCCAGCGCCATGAAGGACAATGCAAAGATCTATGAAGTTCCTCCGAAGCTGCTTCCTGAGAAGGCCAACAGCCTCGCCCTCGTCATCGACTACTCCGGCATGGAGTTTGCAGACGAAGAACAGATGAAGGACACCATGATGCAGGACAATGTTCTGGCAATGTTCGGCATCAACTACAAGCTTTCCGATGATTCCATCATGGAGATCTCTGTATACGGGGTCAGAGACGGCAAGACGCTGTTTTACTCCAGGGCGCATCAGATGAAGCTGCAGCTGGAAAAGGACTACGGTATCTACGCCCATTCCGCGGTGAAAAAGGAAGTGCTGATCCATGGAGACCGCTATACCAGGGCCTGCGATTCCTTCGGCTATGAATTTGACGTAAACGGCTTATCCCGGACAGCGCCAGCCGGCTCCGGTATGGCCCATGCATTTCAGACAAAAGTCATGGAAGTCCTGGCTGAGAAGTACCCCTTAAGCGGCAGTCTCATCACCGTGGGAAATAAAACGAATCATCTGCTTAATCTGGAAAGTTTCAAATATTACTTACAAATGCCCGCATACATCTACCCGAAGAATGAGGTTATCGCCAGGTTTGGTTTCCTGACCTTTGTCATGAACAGCATCCTTGTCATCGGCTTCGCAATGGTGTCCCAGGTTATTCTATGTTCGGTATCGGCCTTCGTCATCAGCCGTATGCTTTCCAGGAAGGCCGGAAACCTGGTACTCCTGTTCTTCATGGGCGGCATGATGATTCCCTTTGCCAGCATCATGCTTCCCCAGTTAATTATGTATCAGAAAATGGGGGCCTACAACAATTATGCCGCGCTTCTGCTGCCATTTTTGTATCCCTTCGGTTTCTACGTCTATCTATACAAGGGCTTCTTTGACCAGATTCCAGGCAGCTACTTCGAGGCGGCTTCCTTAGACGGCGCCAGCCCGTTTTACCTCTATAAGGCCATCTGCATGCCGCTGTCCAAGCCCATTATCTCCCTGATTGCCCTGCAGACCTTTATCGGCAACTGGAATGACTTCTTCTGGGCCTGGCTGGTCACGGAGGATCAGAAGCTGTGGACGCTGAATGTGGCCCTGTATAATATATCCAACAATTCCGGGACGAAGCAGAATGCCCTGATGGGGCTGGCGGTGGTCACGATCACCCCTGTCATCCTGCTGTCGATTCTCTTCTCCAAGCAGTTAAAACAAAGTATTATGGCATCCGGTGTAAAAGGATAAACAATAACGGCAATTTGAAAGGAACAAGGCATATGAATCAGACAGATATCTCTGTATTTGAACAATTGGAACAGGAACTGGCGGCTCTTCGGATTGAACTGCCGTCCGAAGGCCGCAGCGTCACGGTCACCGACTTTGGCGCGAGGGCGGACAGCGATTTCTGCAACACGGAGGCCTTTAACCAGGCGCTTACGTACTGCCGGAGGGAAAAGGCAGAGAAGCTGATTATTCCTAAAGGCGTTTACCGCTTTAAAGAGTGCAGTCAGAACGCGCATCTCATCCTTGACGACATGGAAAACTTCACGCTGGAGGGCCAGGGCAGTGAGCTGATCTTCGAATCACTGAGCTCCTACTTATCCATCTGCCGCTCCAGCCGCATTCTGGTTCGCGATCTGATCCTGGACTGGAACTGGGAGAAGGCCCCGCTCTCCAGCGTGGGCGTCGTCTCTGAAGTGGCGGAGGATGGCAGTTATATCGAATGTGTCTTTCCGGCTTACGGGGAGATCGCAGAGGATATGGCATTTTCCATCGTCGGCCCCTTCGATCCATGCCGCTATACGCCTGGCTGTCCGGGCGGCATGGAATTCCGCCCCTATCAGAATGATCATGTGAAGAAAAGCGGCGATGAGAAGACCGATGCACAGATGCAGGAGCTGGTTCGTGAGCTGTCCAGTGTCTTCCTTCCCAGACAGGAAAAGACTGCCGCCAACAGGCTGCGTTTTTATACCTCAGACCCGGAATTCACGAGGAGGCATTTCCACGTTGGAAACTGCTTTAACTTCCGCCATTATGAGTATGACATCCTGACCATCCCCATCCAGGATACCCGGGACTGCACGCTGGACAACGTCGTGATCTACTCCTCGCCGGGAAGCGGCTTCGTAGGCAACGGAGATATCCACGGGCTCCATTTAAAGGGCTGCCGCGTCACGGTCCGTCCGGGCACCTCCCGCAGTGTATCGACGGCTACAGACTGCCTCCATGTCTGCAACTCGCATGGAAGCTTCATCATTGAAGACTGCGATTTCGGCTATGCCGGAGACGACTGCATCAACATCCACGATAATTCCTCCATGGGAATCCAGCTTCTCGATTCCCATACCCTGCTGGCCAGGAGGGTCACAAAGGAATCGGTTCTGTTTGAGACCGGCTATCCGGTAGAGCTTCGGAATCCGGATCTGTCCCCCACCGGCTTTTCCTCCCTGCTCACCGCCGTGCAGTACTCGCCCGGGACGAAGACCTGCCGTCTTACCTTTGCAGACGCCCTTCCCGAGGGGCTTTCCACGGATACCGTCCTATGGAACAAACGCTTCTCCACGCAGAACTATATCATACGCGGCTGCCGCTTCACCAACAACCGGGCGCGGGGCGTCCTGCTTCAGGGATCGAACGGCATGCTGGTCAACAACGTCTTTGAAAATATTCAGGGCGCGGCCATCCAGATCGAAACCGGATGTGAATCCCGGTGGAGCGAGGGCCATGGCGTCAGAAACCTGATTATCCGCGGCAATGTCATCCGCCGCTGTGACTTAAACGCCTGGCAGATGGCCGTGCTTTATATGGGAGTCTATCTCCCGGGAGGCCGGACGGAGGAACCAGTCTTCCAGAATATACTGATCGAACAGAATTCCTTTATCGACTGTCCGAGACAGGCCATGTTCCTGTCCTCCTGCCGGAATGTCATCGTCCGCGGCAATACAGTCATCAATGCGCTGAAGCTGGATTTAGAAGCACCGTGCTACGGCTCCAGCACAATGGAAAAACCGATTTATGGAGAACACTATGAAGGCGTGATCCAGTTTGAGAAGGCGTCGGACTGGATCGAGGAGAATAACCATATCTTTTCCACTCGGATATAAGGAAGCAGCCATGCTTCCTTATCCGTTTTCCTTGGCAAACTGGCTGTTATACAGCTTTGCATAAAGCCCATCCCGGACCATCAGCTCCCTGTGGTTTCCCACCTCCCTGATATCTCCGCCCTCCATATACAGTATCATGTCCGCGTCCTTGATGGTGGAGAGTCTGTGGGCAATCACGAAGCTGGTGCGGCCCCTCATGAGAACCGCCATGGCCTCCTGAATCAGGACCTCTGTACGCGTATCGACGGAGCTGGTCGCCTCATCGAGAATCATGATCGGGCTGTCCGAGAGAATGGCCCTGGCAATGGTCAGAAGCTGCCGCTCCCCCTGGGCCAGATTCGTCGCCCCCTCCTGCAGCCTGAAATGATACCCGCCCGGCAAGGTGTGGATAAAGGAGTCTGCTCTGGCCGCCCTGGCCGCTTCCATCACCTCTTCATCTCCTGCCCCCAGTCTTCCGTAACGGATATTTTCCATGATGCTGCCGGTAAACAGCCACGTATCCTGAAGAACCAGGCCGAATACGGCCCGGAGGTCTTTCCGCGTCATCTCCCTGATATTTATGCCGCTCACGCGGATTTCACCGTCGTTCACATCATAGAAGCGCAGCAGCAGATTGATCAGGGTGGTTTTTCCTGCACCGGTGGGGCCGACGATAGCCACCTTGCTTCCTGGCTTCACTTCCAGGCTCACATCGTGCATCAGGGTGTGGTACGGCAAATACCCAAATTTTACATGGATGAATTCCACTGAGCCATCCACAGGCTCCGGGACCACAGGATGTTCCGGATCCGGACTCTCCTCCCTCTCATCGATGAACTCGAATACCCTGGCCGCTGCCGCCGCAGTGGACTGAAGGATGTTGGCGATCTGCACCGTCTGGTTGATGGGCTGTGAAAACTGTCTTAAATACTGGATAAAGGACTGAATCATACCGATGGTCATCCGGTTGTCGATGACGAAGGAGCCGCCCACGATCACGACGAACACGTAACCCAGATTCGCCATTCCCTGGGTAACCGGCATCATGGTGCTGGACATAAACTGGGACTTCCATCCGCTGTCGTACAGGGTTCTGTTGGTTTCTGAAAACTCGTCGATGGTCTCTTCCTCCGTACCGTAAGCGCTGACAATGGTATGGCCCGTATACATTTCCTCCACGTATCCATTCATCTCCCCCAGTGTCTCCTGCTGGGTCTTAAAGTACTTCTGCGAGGCCCCTGCTATCTTCATGGAAAACACGAGCGCGAGGGGGACGGTCACGATACCGATCAGCGTCAGCATGGGGCTGATATAGAGCATCATGGCCAGAATGAAGATGACGGAGGTCACCGCCGTCACGATCTGCTCCAGACTCTGCTGGAGGCTGTTGGAGATGGTATCCACATCGTTGGTGATGCGGCTGAGCACATCCCCGTAGGTGTTCGTATCAAAGTAGTTCAGGGGAAGCTTCTGAAACTTCCGGTCGATATCATTTCTCAAGTCACGGATCGTTTTCTGGGAGACCCGGACAAGGATAACCGTGCTGATATACTTGAAAAATGCATACAAAATATAAATGGAGGCCAACAGAATCAGTATGATGATGAATCTGCGTATCTCGCTGTAAACCGGCTCCCCGCCTGTCACAAGCCCTGCCAGCGCATCTGTCGCCCGCCCCAGCACGAACGGCCCGAAGCTGTTGAAGAGGGAGGAGAGGATGATGCAGATTACGGAGATGGTCAGGCCTTTGCGATAAGGGCCCATAAACCGGAGCAGACGCCGGAAAATGGCACCGGAATCCGCTTTTTGATTGTGGGTACTAGACTTCATCTTTCTCTGCCTCCTCCTGGGTAAGCTGGGAATACACGATCTCCCGGTATACCTCACAGCTCTTCATCAGTTCCTCGTGCCTGCCCTGGCCAACACAGCGGCCATCTTCCAGCACCAGGATTCTGTCCGCATTTTTAATGGTGCTGACTCTCTGTGCCACCAGAATCACGGTGGCCTCCTTCGCTTCAGACAGCAGGGCCTTTCTCAGCGCCGCGTCTGTCTTATAATCCAGCGCGGAAAAGCTGTCGTCAAAGATATAGATTTCCGGTTTTCTGGCAATCGCCCTTGCGATGGCGAGACGCTGACGCTGGCCTCCCGATACATTGGCTCCGCCCTGGGATATGGGCGCGTCAAAGCCGCCCTCCTTGGCAGTCACAAAATCATAGGACTGCGCAGTCATCACGGCGTGCTCCACATTTGCCTGGTTCGGCTCATCCTGACCATATCCCACATTTTCAGCAATGGTTCCCCGGAAGAGAAACGCCTTCTGGGGCACCAGTCCGATCTTTCCCCGGAGTGTTTCCAGGCTCATCTCCTTCACATTTACCCCGTCTACCAGAATCTCTCCCTCCTGTACGTCGTAAAACCGGGGAATTAAGTTGATCAGGGTGGATTTGCCGCTTCCCGTGGAGCCGATCACGGCCGTAACTTCCCCCGGAGAAGAATCAAAGGATATGTGCTCGAGCGCCGGCGCCTCCGCGTTGGGAAAGGTAAATGTCACATCCCGGAAGGAAACGTATCCCTTTATCCCTGTCTCAGTCACCGCTCCGTCACAGTCTGCCACGACAGGCACCGTGTCCAGCACTTCATTGATTCTTCCCGCGGATACGGCCGCCCTGGGATACATGACAAATATCATGGACAGCATCATCACCGACATCATAATCTGCATCACGTACTGGATGACGGCAATGATATCGCCAATCGGGATCGCCGTATGAATATTTATGATCTGGTAGCCGCCGAAGGCAATTAAGGCAACCATGGTTGCATACAGAATCAGGCTCAGCCCGGGAATCATGATCCCCATGACGCTGTTCATGCGGACGGTATTGATCATGAATTCGTCATTGACCCGGTTAAACCGCTCTTCCTCAAACTGCTCTGTTCCAAAGGCTCTGGCCACACGGATTCCCGTCAGCTTCTCCCTGGTGACCAGATTGATCTCATCCAGCTTTTCCTGCATTTTCCGGGACAGCGGGGAGGCCAGCCGGGCAATGATCAGGACAAATGCGATCATGACCGGAAGGGACACGATCAGGATCATCGACATGGTAACGCTCTTGGCCAGGGCCAGCACCACTCCGCCGATACACATAATAGGCGCCATCAGACAGACCTTCAGAAGCATATTCATAAAGGTCTGAACCTGGACGACATCATTATTCGTTCTGGTAATCAGGGATGAGGTGGAGAATCCGTCAAATTCCGTCTGGGAATAATACTGCACCTTTCGGAATATCCGGCTCCGCACATTTCTTCCAAATCCAACCGATGCCAGGGACGCAAAAAAGCCGGTTCCCACGCTGCACAGGACTCCCAGCAGTACAAACAGCAGCATGGTTCCCCCGATGGACACGATCCGGACTTTATCTCCTGCCGGGATTGCAGTGTTGATCACCTCGGAAAGATACATGGGCAGCGCGAGATTCGCGGCCACGGAACCAATCACGGTCAGGATCAGCAGCAAAAGCGCCCATTTAAACAAAAACAATTCCTTGTACATTTTTTTCATGCCAGACCTCCATTTTCTATCTGGTCACATTATGCGCGGTTTTATGGTGTTAAATACCTTTTTTGGGGGCAGGCAGAGGAGAAGAGATAAAAAAACGGCTTTTACAGCAAAAAAACACCGGTTAATCACAGACTAACCGGTGTTTCAAACTATATCTTACAAAGATCTCACAGAAGTCTTTTATGGATTCGTGCAGGCCCCTTTTTCATCAAAGGAGTAAACCTTTCCTCCAATCTCTTTGGAAGCCGTTTCCATATCCCCATTCTGATTCAGATAGTACCATTTTCCGTCCAGCTTGATCCAGCCTGCGGCCATGGAACCGTCTGCATTTAAGTAATACCACTTGTCTCCGGTGAATAACCAGCCTGTGTGCATTGCTCCGTCCGGCTTTAAGTAGTACCAGATGCCGTTTACCTGCTGCCATCCGGTCACCATATAGCCGTCTCCGTTAAAGTAATACCACTGTCCGGCGATATCACACCACTCGGCCGCCGGGTAGCCGCCGCTCTTCTTCTGGAACCACCAGCCGCGGGCATCCTGCTTCCAGACCCCCTGTAATCCGCTGGTTACCGATTGGCTCTGGCCTCCTCCGGAGGACTTATGGCCGGAACCTGGATCCGGGGTTGGGTCTGGGGCCGGATCTGGATTTGGATCGGGTGTCGGATCGGGATCCGGGGTTGGGTCGGGATCCGGCGTCGGATCGGATTTGCCGTTAAAATGCAAGGTGCGAATTCCTTCACGGTCATCTGGAACAGGCCGCCGCCCAGAAGCTCCGGCGTAATCGTTTCTTTCAGGATTCCGCCATGGTAGCGCAGCACACGGAACGCTTTCCCTTCGGTTCCCTCCGGCACCGGCATAACGAGTGTCACCGGAACGGACAGGGCTCCCGTCACGCCCTGTAAGGTGATCTCCACCTGAAGGGCGGTGTCGTATTTGTCCCCATCGACCGCAGCTTCCTTTTCAGGCATTGAAAGCCTGACGGTCACATTGCCGCCGTTGGAATTATAGGCCGCACCGATCACGCGCATAAGACCGGCATCAATCTCCTCTGCAATGGCATAATCTGCTTCAATCACGACCTCTATACCTTTCTTTTCCATGTAGGACTCTTCCAGGATGGAGAGATTTTCAGCAAAGACTTTGTCGTTCTTCATTGCCTGACAGATCGTTTCCACGTCGTAATCCGTCACTGCGTTAAATATCTGATCCGCTGTGTAGGAATCCGGATCGGCCGCCATATTGGCTACCAGCTCTTCCAGAGTCACGTCTTCCATATCCTCTGACAGCCTTGCGCCGGCGCCCGCCTGATCCAGTTCGCTTCCCTTTGCGATCTTTAAGAAATCACCGAAAACTATCCTGCCATCCTTCCAGGAGAAGCAGTCTGCCTCGTCCAGGGATACGAAGCTATCAGCGCTGACGCTGTTTTCTCCGTCCGCATACAGGAAGTTATTCATCTTGATCACTGCGGATATCTTGTCGTCATAGACCTTGTCAAGCCCTGCGGAGAATGCAGCCGTGCGGTAGGAGGCGTTGTTCTTCACCGTTCCGTCCGCCGTCAGATTCCCATCCGCATCCGTCTTATAGGGACTCGGTCTCAGTATCATATTGAATCTGTAGTTGTCAAAGCTCGTGTTGTTCTGTATATTCAGGGCGCCCGGATTGAAGTTGTCCGTGATTCCATCCAGCTTATTGTGGAAGGCCACGCTGTTTTTCAGCACGTGGGCCACTTCGCGTCCTTCGCCGCCCAACTTAAAGCCGTTGTTGCCGTTGCCGTAAGCCACGCAGTTCTCGATGATGGTCCTTCCGTTAGGGCCGTCCTGAAGCGTGTTATATAAATCCCAGCCGTCATCTGCGTTGTCATGGGAAACACAGTTTACAAAACGGTTGTCGTCGCCGGAACAGGATTTCGATGCAAAGCCGTCGGCATTGATGCCGGACTCGTCCCTGTTTCGGTAGGATTCACAGTTCTGTATCAGGTTATAGGACGGCCATAAGGTCCGGCTTCCCCTGTTCTTCGTAATGGTCAGGCCCGCGTCGCTGGAGGTGTCGTGGATCAGACACCGTTCAATGATGTTGTGGCTTCCGTGAATCATAAAGCCTCTGGAGCCGGCTACATTTTTACCATCAACATCGAGTCCCGTTATATTCCAGTAGTCACTGTCCAGCACAAACAGCTTTCCGGAACCTCCGGTGATAACCACGCTTCCCTCCGCCGTCAGAGATTTTTTGGCTTCTTCATTTCCGGAGGCGGTGTATGGAATGGTAAACGGACTGTAGGTTCCTTCCAACATATATACGGTTCCCCCCGGTATGACTTTCCGGACTGCCGCGTCAACGCTCATCGGATTTTCTCTCGTTCCGTCCCCATCATCGGTCCCGTCGGGTGATGCGTAGAGCTCTTCCCCATAGGTCTCTCTCTTCACAGTCACGGACGCCGTCTTTTCCACGCCTTCATCATGGCCTTCCGATGCGGTATACGTAACAGCAAACGCCGAGGAGGCGCCTTCGATCACCGACGGCACGGTAAACTGTTCTCCGCCGGTTACGGACATGCGGTCCGCAATTGTTCTGCCATCCTGCGTGACGCTCACGGTTCCATCCAGATTAACCATTCCCTGCAGGGTGTAGCTGCTGCTGTTTGTATAATCGGAGGAGGCAATGAAAAGGGAGGAGCCTTCCACATTCGGCGCCACGTAAGCCGGTGTCTCATCCGGATTCTGCACGTCGGATAAGACGAGCGAGATGTTTTCCACCCGGATTCTGGCGTTTCTGGATGCGAAGAATCCTACATTCATGGTATCCTCATCCAGATGTGCCACAATGTTTGGCGTCACGTTCTGATCGGTAAAGCGGTAGGTCTTTGTAACTCCGTCTTCGCCGGTATAGCTTTCGCTAAATCCTTCATCCGTTCTTTCCAGAGTCAGCTTCATCTTCGCATGATAGAAATTCGTCTTGTACGGCGCGCTCTCCGGAGCCTGGCTGTTGTCAGCTGACGCCACATTTGCGGCAAAGGTGCTGCCTGACGTCGGGGTATTCAAGTTGCCTGCAGGGCTGTTGACGCCGTATCTGGCCATGGCCTTGATGCTGAGTCCCGCATCCACCTTCTTGCCTGCGGACAGAACCTCCAGCATTACCATATTGGAAGCGGCCGGATACTCCTCGTAGCCCTCTTCCAGGGGATCTTTTCTGGCCGGTCCGTTGACATCACGCACCATCAGTCCCGCGCCCTCCTGAAGATTCGGCGCTTTGCTGTTTTCCGGTCCCATGTGCTCTACCGTCACATCGGCGGACAGCACGAAATTCTTGTCGGTCGGTACTTCCGTGTAATAGAAGGTCAGTCCGTCGTGGCCTGACTGAATCTTTCCGCCTCTGGACTCGATGATCACGTCCTGGGCTTTCTCACCCTTTTCCGTAAGCGGAGTGTCGGAGCCGACCGGCCATACGTAGTTGGTTCCCACCTTTTCCGGGAGCACGTTGGAGCTGAAATTCATGTCGGTGGACTGGCCAAAGGCTGCTGCCTTCCAGAGACCGCTGCCCTTATCGTCCGGCTTCGTCCCAATGCTCGCTGTCGGCCCGCTGAAGGTCCAGTGGAACGGTCCGCTTCCATCCAGCGCCTTCCACCACGCGTCAGCCGCCTCTACCCGGAAGGTGTGATATTCTGTCACATCCAGCCCGCTCACGGTATAGGTGGTGTTCTTCGTCGTAAAAGCGCCGTTTACATGGTTAAAATAATCGCTGTCACTGGTATAGACACCATTTCCATCTACATAGACACGGTAGCCGTAAATCCCGGATTCGTCCTCCGGCGCTGTCCACGTTAATACTATATCACTGCCGTTTACCGTCACTTCCAGCGTATCATCGGTCCATACCGGCGCCAGATGATCGTAATTCTTCGTGGTTGTGACTTTGGCCGTATCGTATTCAAAGGTCAGACCCGCGTCCGTAAATGCTTCAAGCCTTACCTCATTCTCCTGCTCCATCATTCTGCCGATGGTAGCGCTTAAGGAAGCCGCCGTCGCTCCGTCCTTTAACTGATAGTTATAGAAAGTCGCTGCCAGCTCGCCGCCTGCATAGGCGCGGTAGCCTCTCACGCGGGCATCTGTCTTCTTTGCTGACTGGAATGACGCGGTTCCCCACGTATAACCGATTCCTGAGAAGGTCAGCCTGCCGTTTTCCGGACCTTTGACCTTTGCCGTATCCTCGTCTCCTTCGGTAGTTACAGTTTCCGTCAGAGGTTCACTCCGGTTGCCGGTGGAATCCACTGCATAGACTTTGAATGTATAGGTGAGCGCAGAGGAAAGACCCCCGGCGGTGTACGTGTTTGCATTGATCAGCGGCTGCTGGTCAATCATCACATCATCCAGATACGTCTCCACCACATAACCGGCTATGGAACCGCTTCCGGCCGGCTGCTCTCCATCTTTCGCGTCAGACCATGTCAGTGTTACATTTACCGCTGTATCGTCCGCTTTCGCCGCGTTGGATGGACTGGCCTTCAGCTCGGCATCATCGCCCCAGACCGGAACCGCCATGGCGTTGTATGCGCTGGTTGACAGCGTGGTGCTGCCCATAAACCGCAATCCTGTGCTGTTGCTGATCGATGCCCATGCCTTATAGGCTCCGGCGGCCGCGTCGTCCTCTTCCTTCGCAATGCCGGTCCAGTCCATGGTTACGTCATAGAACGTGGTATCGCTGATTCCCTGAAGTACCTCGGATTTCTTCGCCAGCGACTTTGCTATATTGGTAAATGCAATATCCTGGAAATATAAGTCATGGTGCGTATGGTAAGTCTTGTAAGGCATCGTGTTATCAATATCTGCCACCATGGACATGGTGTTCTTTGTAATCACATCCGCCGTGATGTTGTAAGCCTGAATATTCGCAAATTCAGCCGGTTTGACAGCCGGTTCCACTGAAACGGTCTGATTCGCATCGCTGTAGGTGGTGCTGAGGACGAACACCTGCTGTGCATCGGAAACGGCACAGTCCCGGATCAGAATATTGGACACACCGCCGCCGTTGACCGGAGCGCTCTTAAACCGGAACGGCATATCGCTGTGGTTCATGACATTGTCTTCCACCAGCATGTCGCTGATTCCTGCTCCCGTATGGCTTCCCGCCGCAATGGCCCCGCCATGGCACTCTCGCAGGAAATTATTGAAGGTCCAGATATTGGCCGACGCCTGCTGTCCGGAATCCTGAACGCCTTTCCCCATACCGGTTGCAAAGTTGATTCCATCGTCTCCCGTATCGATAAAGTTATTGAAGATCACAACGTTCTGCGTATTTCCAATCTCGATTCCATCGGCGTTGTTGACGTCATAGGTGGAGAACTTCACGTTGCTGCACGCCACGTCCTCACTGTCTAAGATCGCCACCGTGTGGAACGCCGGGTTCTCGGCCATGAAGCCCTCCAGATAGACGCCCTTCGTGCCTCTGAGAACCACCAGATTCGGCCGTGTAGAGTATGCCAGACTTGCGCTGAGCCCTCTCTCCTGGCCCTTCTTCGATGCATCCGCCGCCAGGATTCCATAGGATTTATCAGGGTTGCTCTTGTCGTACACCTTGGAGTTGCTGCCGGCTACCCAGCGTTTCAGCGCGTATCCCTTTAACGCATCGCTGGTCCAGTCAGGATCGCCGCTCTGTCTGGACTGATAGTACGGGCTGGTGCCGTCTCCCGAGATCGTGTCCTTTTCGCCGTACTTCCATCCGTTTCCGTAGATGGTGCCTTTTCCGACGATGCGGATATTCTCCAGCATTCCATTCTCATCGGAGCTGTAGCCATTCACCAGTGCCCAGGAGCGGGTGTCCGTGGAATACGGATAGAGAAGGTAGTTCTGATCATAGTGATCCACATTCGGCGAACCGAACAGCACAGCGCCCTCTTTTAGTTCCAGTGTCATGTTGCTCTTTAAATAGATCGCGCCGCTCATCCAGATTCCTTTCGGAATCACGACCCTGCCGCCCTCGCTGCAGTCGTCAATCGCGGCCTGGATCGCCCTCGTGTTGGCAAGAATAAACGCGTTCTTTTCCTCGTCGTAGGTGGTATACCCTGTCTCCACGGTTTTGGCGCCATAGTCTTTGATGTTGAATTCCTCCGGCTTCCCGGTCGTGGACCACGAGATACTGCCGGCACCTCCCAGCGCGGCACCGCTGTCATCGACGGCCACTACCTCGAATTCATATTCCGTATCCGGTTCCAGCCCGGTCGCCTTAAAGGAGTGGATATCGACATTTACCATGTCAACAGAACTTTTCTCTGTCTCATAGTAGTCGTAGAATGACTCCATATAGGCGGCCGCCCAGTCGGCATTCTCCGCGAAATTGCTTCTCGCGTCGCCAATCTTCTCGCCATCCTGGTATACGTAATAGTTCGCTACATCGTCATACTTCTCCGGCTTATCCCAGACCAGCGTGATCGAAGTGTCGTCATAGGCCAGCGTCGGTACCCGGACCTCCATGACATCGCTGCTTCCCTCCGAGCGGTCGAAGCGCTTTTCTTCGCCGTCGAAATCAAAAAAAACCGTTTTTTCCTTCTTTGCATTGCTTCCACTGGCTAAGCTGTCCGAAGAATTATGGTC